>CAYTYG010000221.1:1720-5618 GCA_964441515.1 uncultured Treponema sp. | reverse complement strand
GAACGAGCTGACGGACGGAAGAGTTGTCGAAGCAATCGGCGAAATGGAAAAAACCGATGCCGACGCAGCAGCAAAATTCCTGGGCGAGGCGCGCCAGGCGCAGTGGAGAAACAGAAGCGTCAGCGATACGTATGAACCCGGCTCGGTCTTCAAGGTTTTCAGCATGGCGGGGCTCATGGAACTGGGCGGGATGGACGAGAAGAGCGTCTTCCTCTGCAACGGCGCCTACGAGCGGGAGGTGCCCTCCGGGGAGGACATACGGATACGATGTCTGGGGAACCATGGGCGCGTGACCATCAAGGAGATCCTGGAGTATTCCTGCAACGCCGGGGCCGCGTACGCCTCCGACACGGTCTCCGCCCTGGACTTTTACGACATCCTGCGGGAATTCGGGTTCGGGTCCCGGACGGGGCTGCCCCTTCCGGGGGAAAGCCCGGGCTCCCTCCGGGACTCCAAGACCTGGTCCCTGCGGAGCAAGCCCACGATAGCCATGGGCCAGGAGCTCCTGGTCACGGCGGCCCAGATGGCGGCTGCCGCGGGGGCCGTGGCCAACGGGGGCGTGCTCATGAAGCCCCGGCTCGTGAGCCGGGTCCTCGCCCCGGACGGAAGCACGGTTTCCGAGGAGCCCGAACATCCCGTGCGGCGCGTGCTTTCCCCGGAGACCGCGCGCAAGATCCTGGCGGCCATGGAGGCGGCGGCCGGGGAGAGCGGGACGGGCCGGAGGGCGGCCATATCCGACGTGCGCCTGGCCGTCAAGACGGGGACGGCCCAGATGATCGACCCGGCCACGGGGAGGTATTCCGAGGACGACTTCATCGCCAGCTGCCTGGGCATCTTCCCGGCCGACGAGCCCGAGATCGTCCTATACCTCGCCATCATAAAGCCCCGGGGGGAATCCACCTACGGGGGCAGGATCGCGGCCCCCGTGCTGAGGGATGCCGCGGAGAGCCTCATATCCCTTTACGGCCTCAAGCGGGGGGCTACGCCCACCCAGACCCACCCGGGGCGCATCGTCCTGCCCAAACCCGGCCTGGTGGAGGTGGGCCAGACGATGCCCGACCTGCGGGGGACTCCCAAGCGGCTCCTCCTGCCCCTCCTGGGCCGGACGGACATAGAGGTCTCCCTGGAGGGGGACGGGTATGTGGTCTCCCAGGAGCCCGCCCCGGGCACGGCCGTACGCGCGGGAACCCGGATACGGCTGGTGCTGGAATGAGCGGAGGGGAAAAAGCCTCCTTGGGCTTTCGGGAGGGAAACCTCCGGGCCCTGGAGTCCCGCTTCCCGGAGCTGGCCCGCCTCCTGGGCGGGACGGAACCCGCTTCCCTGGAGGTCCTAGCGACGGCCTCCGGCGCGCCCACGGCCCGGGTTAAAGGCCTGCTCCTGCATTCCCGGTACGATCCCCGAAAGGAGGCCCGGAGGGCCGCCGCCGCCCACTCCCCCGCCGGGGCGGATACCTTGGTGGTCCTGGGCATGGGGCTGGGGTACCCCGCGGAGGCCGCGCTGGCGGAATTGCCGGACGCCCGGATCGTCGTGGCCGAGGCGGACCCCGCCCTCCTGGCCGCCTGCCTGGACCTTCGAGACCTGCGCCCCGTCCTTTCCGACGAGCGCGTCTCCATCCTCGCGGGGGGGGATCCCGAGGGGCTCCTCTGGGCCTTCGAGCGGCTCGAGTCCCGAAGGGTGCGGACCCTGGAGTCCAAGGCCGGGAGGGAGCTAAGTCCCGAGTGGTACGCCCGGGCCCGGGCCGTCCTGGCCCGCTACGAATCCAAGGAGTCCATCAACGCCAACACCCTGCGACGTTTCGGAAGGCTCTGGGTGCGCAACCTGGCCCGCAACCTGGAAGAGATCCCCCGGAGGCCCGGCGTCCGGTCCCTGGAGGGAAGGTTCGCCGGGCTCCCGGCCCTGGTGCTCGCGGCGGGGCCCAGCCTGGACTCCGTCCTGCCCCGGATTGGGGAGCTGCGCAGCCGCGCCGTCCTCGTCTGCGTGGACACGGCCCTGCGCAGCCTCCTGAGGGCGGGGGCGGAGCCCGATTTCCTCGTGGTCGTGGACCCCCAGTACCTGAACTCCCGGCACCTGGACCGCTGCCCCAGTCCCTCCGCCGTCCTGGTGACCGAGGGGGCCGTCTGGCCCTCGGTGCTGCGGATGGACTTCGCCCCGGCGCGTTTCTGTTCGTCCCTCTATCCCCTGGGGCAGTTCGTGGAGGGGAAAACCGGGGGCCCCAAGGGGAAGCTGGGCGCCGGGGGCTCCGTGGCGACGACGGCCTGGGACCTTGCCCGGGTCCTGGGGTGCGGCCCCGTGTACATGGCGGGACTGGACCTGGGCTTCCCCGGGGGGCATACCCACGCGCGGGCCAGCCGCTTCGAGCAGAAGGCCCTTTCCGAGGGAACCCGGCTCCGGCCCCCGGCAACCGCGGGGTACGGGGTCTACTCCGGGGGGCAGCCCTTCGAGGCCGCGGCCAACGACGGATCCGCGGTGCGGACGGACAAGCGGATGTCCCTCTACTCCTGGTGGTTCGAGAGCCGCATGCGCCGCCACCCCGAGTGCCGGACCCTCAATCTCTCCGCCGCGGGACTGGCCATACCCGGGATGCCCTGGGCACCCCTGGAGGAGGCCCTTTCCCTCCCGGAAAGCCGGAAGCGGATCGACGCCTTGATGGAGGAGGTTCGGGGGGAGAGCGAAAACCGCGAGGAAGGAAAGGAAGCCCCGGACATCCGCGGGGAGATCCTGGGGCTCCTGGAGGGCCTGGAGGGGAAGGCCCGGGCCGCCCTCGGGCTGACGGCCGAAGTGCGGACCCGGGCGAGGCTCGGGAAGGACCCCTCCGACCTCCTTGCGAGGCTGGACGAAGCGGACCGGGACCTGATGGGCAACGAGGCGAAGGAGATCGCGGGCTTCCTCTTCCCCGCCCTGCCGGAAATCCTGGGCCGGCCGGCCCGCACCTTCGAGGAGGCCCTGGACCGCTCGGAGGCCGTCTACCGGGAGATACGGGACAGCTCGGCCTTCCACCGGGAAGTCCTTGCCCGGCACGGATCCGGCCGGCGGGAACAAGTCTTCAGCCCAGGATCTCCCGGATAATCCGCATCCAGTTCCCCCCCAGGATCTTCCGGACATCCTCCGGGGAGTACCCCCGATCCAGGAGCGCCGCCGTGAGGTCGGGAAGGCGGGAGCAGTCCGGGAGGACCGTTCCGTTCTCGGGGGTGAAACCGTCGAAGTCCGAGCCCAGCCCCACGTGATCCGCCCCGGCCACGGACACCAGGCGGTCCACGTGGTCCAGGAACCGGGAGAGGGAAACCTTTCCGGGATCCCCGTCCACGAAGCACCCCGCGAGGGTAGCGGCCACGAGCCCTCCGGAGGCGGCTATGCCCTCGGCCTGGGCGTCCGTGAGGTTGCGCGGGTGGTCCATGAGGGCTCGGGAGTTGGAGTGGGAGGCCACGACCGGCCGTTCCGCCGCGGCAAGAAGGTCGTCCAGGGCCTCGTCGGATAGGTGGGACGCGTCCACGAGCATCCCGAGCCTTTCCATCTCCCGGACCACCCGCCGCCCGAAATCCGTGAGGCCGCCGGCGCCCTCCGCGCCGACGCCCCGGCCCAGGGCGTTTTTCCGGCTCCAGGTCAGGCCCACAAGGCGTACGCCGCGGTCGTAGAAGCTCCGAAGCCCCCCGAGGCTCTCCCCCAGGGCTTCCCCGCCCTCCAGAGCCCGGAAGGCCGCTACCCGGCCCTCGGCCTTGGCCTCCTCCACGTCCCGGGCCTTGAGGGCCGGCCGTATCCGGTCCGTGCGGGAAAAGAGGACCTCCAGGGCGTCCAGGACGCGGCGGCTGTGGGCGCCGGCCTCCTTTACGAACCGGTCCTCCGTGAAGACCGCGAAAAACTGGGCCGTGACCCCTCCCTCCAGGAGGCGCGGGACGTCCAC
>CAYTYG010000221.1:0-1710 GCA_964441515.1 uncultured Treponema sp. | reverse complement strand
GGGCCAGGAGGTCCCGGGGGGTCCCGTCCCCGCCGGAAACGGAGAGCCCCACAAGGTCCAGGGCGGAGTCGCAGTGGCCGTCCACGACGGTAAGGCCTCGGTGGAAGTCCCGGGGGTCCGGGCTCATCCGAGAATCTCCCGGGAAAGGAGGTCCTCGTAGGTCTCCCGGCGGACCGAGAGGCGGGCCTCCCCGTCCCGTAGGAGGACCATCGCGGGGCGCGGGAGGCGGTTGTAGTTGCCGGCCATGGAATGGGTATAGGCGCCGGTGGTGAAGACCGCCAAAACATCCCCGGGCCGGGGATCCTGCAGGTCTATGTCCCGGATCAGGATGTCCCCGGACTCGCAGCACTTGCCCGCCACCGTCACCCTCCGGTTCCGGGGGGCGTCGTGCCGGTCCGCGACGGTGGCCTCGTACCGGGCGCCGTAGAGGGCGGGGCGGATGTTGTCCGGCATGCCCCCGTCCACGCCCACGTAGGTGCGGACCCCGGGTATCTCCTTGACCGAGCAAACGGTGTAAAGGGTGATCCCGGCCTCCCCCACGATCCACCGTCCCGGCTCTATGCCCACCCGGGGCCTTTGCACCCCGGACTCCCGGCAGGCCGCGGATATCTCCGCCATGAGCTCGTCCGTGTAATAGGCAAGGGGTTGGGGATCGTCCTCCCCGGTGTACCGCACGGCGAAGCCCCCGCCCAGGTTGAGCTCCCGGGCAAGGAAGCCGTACTGGTCCCGCACCTCCCGCAGGAAGCCCAGGACCGCCGAGACCGCGGCGCGGTGGCTTTCGTTGGAGAAAATCTGGGATCCCACGTGGAAATGGAAACCCAGGAGTTCCAGGCCCTCCCCCCGGAGGGCCCGCCCGACGTACTCGTCCCGCACCGAGGGGTCCAGGGGTATTCCGAACTTCGAGTCCGCCTGGCCCGTGGAGATGTGGGGATGGGTTCCGGCCTGCACGCCGGGGGCCACCCGGAGGAGTATGGGCACGCGCCTTCCCCGGAGCCGGGCCTCCCGGTTCAGGGCCTCCAGCTCGACCGTGTTGTCCACGACCACCCTGCCCGCCCCGTACTCCACGGCCATCCGTATCTCCTCGGGGGTCTTGGAGCTGCCGTGGAAAAGGACGCGCTCCATGGGGAAGCCCGCTCGGGAAGCCGCGTAGAGCTCTCCCGCGGATACGACGTCCAGAAAAAGGCCCTCGGAGTCCATGATGCGGCAGATATCCAGGGTCTGGAGGGCCTTGCTGGCGTAGGCCGCGTAGGTATTCTCGTACCTATCCAGGAACGTCTCCCGAAGCTCCCGTATACGGTCCCGTATCCTATCCTCGGAAAGGACGTATAGGGGGGTCCCGAACCTCCCGGCCAGCTCCACGGCGTCGCAGCCGCCGAACTCAAGACGCGCCATGGCTCCCTCCCCGCGGTTTCCCGATGATCAAATTCCTTGAGAACGGATCGAGGGTACCACGGCCCCGCCGGCGCGGACAAGGACGGCCGCCGCCGGAGCTTCCCCGCTTTCCTTTTGGCGGCGGCAAGGGTATCCTTCCCGGTGCCCGCCGGAAAAGCCCGAGCGCGGGCGGAGGAAAGCATGAAGCCGCTCATCGGAATAAGCGCCGGGGAGGAAGCCCGGGAATCCGCCTATGTCAGCCTGAACGCCGCCTACGTCCGCGCGGTGGCCGCGGCCGGAGGCCTTCCCCTCCTCATTCCCCCGGCGGCCCCGGGGGAC
>CAYTYG010000220.1:5002-5651 GCA_964441515.1 uncultured Treponema sp. | reverse complement strand
CAGGCCGCCTTCGTCCGGGACATCCTCTCCGAAATCGACCCGAACGGAAAGGAGGAGTACGTCCGGAACCACGACGCCCTCGTCCGGGATATCGACGGGGTCTTCGACGCCCTCCTGCGGGAGCTGGCGCCCCTTAGGGGGAAGCCCGTCTTCGTGTACCATCCGGCCTTCGGGTACTTCCTGGACGAATTCGGGATAGAGCAGGTTGCGGTCGAGACGGGAGGGAAGGAGCCCACCCAAAAGGGCCTGGCCGCCCTGATCGAGGAGGCAAGGGAACATGGAGCCAAGGTCGTATTCGTCCAGCCCCAGTTTTCCAGGAGCGCGGCCCGGACCGTGGCGGGCGCGATCGGGGGGGCCGTCGTGGAGATCAACGCACTGGACGCGGATTGGCTCGGAAACCTGAAGCGCATGGGAGAAGCCCTCAAGTCCGCGATCCGCTGAGGCGGGGCCGGCCCGGCGAGGCCCCGGCCTTGCCGAGGAGGCCCGATCCTTTTACCATTAAGGAATACAATGGCTACGTTTTCGATGACAGGGAACGAAAAAGTCCGCAAACTCCCGGAACATCCGGAAAAGCCTGGGACGGGACGGCCCGTGGCCGTGCGGTTCGACCGGGTGTCCTTCTCCTACGGCCCCGTCCGGGTCCTGGACG
>CAYTYG010000220.1:0-4992 GCA_964441515.1 uncultured Treponema sp. | reverse complement strand
ATCCTTCCACGTGCACGAGGGAGAGTTCGCCTCCCTGATAGGCCCCAACGGCTCGGGGAAGACGACGATACTCCGGCTCCTACTGGGCCTCGCCTCGCCGGAATCGGGGGCGATAGAGGTCCTGGGCGGGCCGCCGCATACCGCCCTGGACGCCCTGGGGTACGTGCCCCAACAGGCCGCGTACGACCCCGCCTTCCCGATATCCGTGGCCGAGGTTGTGCGAATGGGCCGCCTGCGCGGGAGCCGGGGACGCTATACCCCGGGAGACCGGAAGGCCGTGGAAGCCGCCCTGGAGCAGGCGGAGGTGGCGGACCTCCGGGACCGTCCCTACTCGGCCCTATCCGGGGGACAGAGGCGCCGCGTCCTGGTGGCGCGGGCCCTGGCCGGGGGGCCCCGGCTCCTTGTGCTGGACGAACCGACCGCGAACATGGACGTGGAGAGCGAGACGCGCCTCTTCCGGGCCCTGGGGGAGCTCAAGGGATCCGCCACCATCCTGGTGGTGACCCACGACACCCTCTTCGTGTCGGACCTGACGGACGCGGTCCTATGCGTCGGAGAGCGGGACGGGAAAGCCGGGGGCGTCGTGCGGCACGCCTCCGTACCGGTATCCCGGGGGCTGGCGCCCGGGATCCTGGGAGGTGGCGCGAGGCAAGTGCTCCACGACACGGAGATACCGCCCGGCGAATGCTGCCGGGAAAGGGACTGACATGAGCTTCGCGGCGGCGCTCCTGGACCCCTCCCTACCCTTCGTGCGCAACGCCCTCCTGGCGGGGCTCCTATCCTCCGTGCTCTTCGGGGTCCTGGGCTCCGTGGTCACGGTAAAGAGGATAGCGGGCCTGGCGGGCGCCATTTCCCACGCGGTGTTGGGGGGCATAGGGCTGGCCCTCTTCCTGGCGGCCAAGGGGATAGCTCCGGGCCTGCCGCCCATGGCGGGCGCCCTGGCCTTCGCGGTCCTGTCCGCCTTCCTGATCGGCCTGGTGTCCCTCAAGGCCAAGCAGAGGGAGGACACGGTCATCAACGCGATCTGGGCCGTGGGCATGAGCGTCGGTATCCTCTTCATAGCCAAGACCCCGGGCTACGCGGACCCCATGAGCTACCTCTTCGGCAACATACTATTGATCTCCGGGCGGGATCTCGTCCTGATGGCGGCCCTCTCGTTCCTGGTGGTCCTGGGAGCCTGGGCCTTCTATCCCCAGATCGAGGCTTCCGCCTTCGACGACGAGTTCGCCCGCACCCGGGGCGTCCGCACGGACATCGTCTTCCTGGCGACCCTGGCCGTGGTGGCCGTCTCGGTCGTCCTCCTGCAGACCTTCGTGGGCATCGTCATGGTCATAGCCATGCTGACCCAGCCGGCCGGTACCGCGGGATTCGCGGCCCGCAACCTTCGGGGCATGATGGTTTTGGCCTGCATCCTCTCGGCCGTCTTTTCCGCGGCGGGCCTGGCGCTCTCCTGGGAGACGGACCTGCCCTCCGGGGCCATGGTCGTTGTCCTGGCGGGAGGGGTCTTCCTGGGAACCGCCGCCCTGCGTATGGCGGCGGCCCGGTGGCTCCGAGGGCGCGCCCGCGGCGGGAAATAATTTCCCATTCGTACGGATACTATCTTCCCGGCGCGGAAGCCGGGGCAATCCCAATCCCGCGGACGGTCCGCTCCGACGCGGGCCCCGGCGGATCGGACGGACGACACCCGGGCAAGGGACCCCGAGGTCCCTTCGCCTGGATTTCCTTATTTAACATAAACTTATACACCCACTTCCCGCGGATTTCGGCGGCCGCTCCTTCCCCGCGCCCGGCCGCCGGTTCTTTTTTATCGCTTTCGGCATAGTTGGCACGCAGTTTGCTATATAGAGCATGTCGGATGACAACGACCCCGGTCCCTGAGGACCGGAAAACGACAGCAAGGAGTTTTATATGAAGCGCGCAATTGTTGCGGTATTCGCGATCGCCGTGGCCGTCACGGCCGTCTCCGCCCAGGGCTGGACCCCGGGCCCCCGCGGGGCCTTCCCCGGCGCCCCGGCCGCGCAGGCCGAGACCGTGAAGATCGAGGGCAAACTGACCCTGGTGAACGCCCGCCCCGCCGTGGTCGTCAAGGACAAGACCTACTACGTGGGCATCCCCTCCCGGCTCTTCGGCTTCGTGGAGGGCCTTAAAGAAGGCGCCCAGGTCAAGCTGGAGGGCTACGAGTATCCCCTGCCCTACGCCGACGACGTCGTGATGTTCCACGTCGTTAAGCTTACGGTGGGCGGACGGGAGATCGACCTGTCCCGGGACTTCGGCTTCGGGCGGGGCAGGACGGACGGCTACGGCCCCGGCGCCTTCGACGGCCGGGGGATGCAGGACGGACGCGGAAGGCCGCGCGGACGCTGGTAGGACCGCGCGTGACCCGGGCCTGACCCGGGAACCGAGAGCAAGCCCCCGGCCGGAGAACAACCGGTCGGGGGCTTTTTCATACGCCGGTTACCGCGAATGCGCGGAAAAAGCATGGCACAATCCTTCGGGAAGCGCCGATCGTGATAAAGTTGAAGGCGCTGCGGCGTCCAAGGTTTCGCCCAGCCTACGGCTTGGAGGCCCGCCGCCTCCGGACGGCTCAACCTTGGGCGCCTACGCGCCTTCAATGCGTTTTCCCAGGAGCAGCGCTTCCCGAACAATTCCGCGCGTACGCCGCTCCGTTCGCGATGGGGAATGATATCACGCGCGACAGGACGTAGCGGCTCCTCTCCGCTCCATCCTCCTTACGGTTTTCCCCCGCCGCTGCATGGTACAGCGCTCCATCCCGTAGTTCCCTTGGCCATCTCATGCCAGGATTGCGCGGCCGTTTTCAGCTTTCCCTGCGTCGAGCCCGCATCCCCGGGGGGCTCCCCGCCGGGCCGGTCAATCGGGATCGGCGTCGGAGACCAGGGAGCGCCGGAAGACCGAGAAGGAAAACGTGAAAAGGCCGGCAAAGAAAACGGCGGGAAACCACGGGAGCCGCCCGGATACTTCCGGGGAAAAAGCGCCGGCCAGGAAGATCGTCAGCCCCGCCGCCAGGACGATCCGGAGGGCGCGGGAGGACCCGGCCGCGATGTCGTCCTTCTGCCTTTCATCGAGCCCCGTGGTACCTTTCCGCAGGGTTCTTCTCCAGAGGCTTTCCAGGATCGCGTAGGGCGCAAGAATGGCGGCGCCGTAGAACACGACCAGGAAGGGACGGTATCGGGGGATCCGCAGGAAGGCCTGGAAAGCGCAGAAAAGAAGCCCCAAGCCTCCGCTCAACATCCCGACGCCGTGCACGATCCGGAACACCGCGTCATCGATCCGCTGTTTCCCGCCTTCCCCCGCCCTCCGCCTCCCGGCGTCGTACAGATGCCTGAGGAGGAGGGAAATGAAAACGACATGAAGAAGGACGCCTGTGTAGATCACGGTCGTTTCCAGGCGGCTGGAGTAGCCCTCCCGGATGTTGTCGACGATGTCGTGGAGAGCCGCCCACTCCGTTACGGGCGCCATGGCCGAAAGGGCGCCGATCAGCAGGATGGACCAGTTCCCCGCGGACAGCCTTCCGGCCCCGCGAAAGGCGCGTACAAGATAGGCGAGCGCCGGGATATGAAACAGGAACATGGCCGCGATCACCAGGTACGCGGGGGGAAAAAGCGCGTACATCAGCTCGCCCTGGACGCGAACGACGGAGACGCTGACTCCGCAGAACAGGCTGCCGGCGGTCAGCAAGAGGCCGAGGCCGCCGAGCAGGAACCCCGGACCGGATACGGGAGCTTTTTTCCCCTTCATTGCGGTTCATCCCCTTCGTCGAAGAGATAGAACACATCCTCCACGGAGGCGCCGAAGAACCTCGCGATCCTCATCGCGAGCAGGGTCGAGGGAACGAATCTCCCTTTTTCCACGGAGTTGATCGTCACCCGGGACACGTCCACGGCGTCCGCGAGGGCCTGCTGCGAGATTCCGTTTTTCTCGAACCGGAACCGTTTTATCCGATTCCCCAGTTTCTCCATACCCATCCCGGAACTGTTATAAAGTTTACTTAACATAGTATAAAGTTCGTTTTATACTTTGTACAGTGTTACCCGGGAAATTCCATTCCAGGAGGAAGTCTTGCCCATGAACCGCTTTAAGCTCGTCCTGATCTTCGCCGCGGCGATCCTGCTTCCGGTTCCCGCCCGGGGCGATGCCGATACGAGGTACTTGATCGAGTTTCTGGCGGGCGAGGGTTTTTCCTTCAACGAGTACAGGTACCGCGATCTTTCCCTCGAAGCCCGGGAGTTTCCCGAGTTCACCCACGAATTGGGCTTGAATGCCTATCTCTACATGGTTTTCGGATGGTTCGGACTGGGGGCCGGCGCGGGCATCCAGTACAATCTGAATGGGGCGTCTTCGGAGTACCAGGACGATCCCACGATCAAGTACATATTTTATTGGATCAAGATCCCCCTCTTCCTTTCCCTCTCCCTCAACCGCGGGACGGCCATGGCGCACCTGGACGGCGGGGTGTACGCCTCGTTCTTCCTCGCGGGGCGCCGGGAATGGGAAGACGAGGGACACGGGGAAAACAGGTCCGGCAGCCTCTCCGGCTCCGACGTTTCGCCCGATTTCGGCGCCCGCTTCCAGTTTTGCATGGACATGGAGACAGCGGCCCCGGGCAAGGGAAAATCGGCGTCGGCCCTGGGGTTGGGCCTGGGCATCTTCCTGGAAAAAGCCTGGTCGATATCCTGAAGGACCGGGACGAGGAATTCCGCGCCTTCCGGCTCGGCGTTTTCGGAATCCTTTCGATCCTTCCCAGGAAGCCCGGATGAAGACTATAAACCCTCGAAATCTTTGGAAGTGTTGAAAATATGTCATCACACATTTTCAACACCCTGTCCGGCTTAGCAGGGTGCTGACAACCTGCCTGCGCAGTTTGTCAGCACCCTGTTAGATAACAAAAGCCGCCCGAAGGGGCGGCCTTTCTCGCGGACAAAGGGGCTTACACGTACTTGACGATCTTGCCCGCCCTGAGGCAGCGGGTGCAGA
>CAYTYG010000219.1:0-5662 GCA_964441515.1 uncultured Treponema sp. | reverse complement strand
CTCTGCCTACCTGGGTCTCCTGGTCGTGGAAGGCCGGCAGGCAGTGGAGGAAGATGCAGTCGGGGTTCCCGGTCTTCCGGAGGAAGTCCATGGTGATCCGGTAATCCTTGAGCTGGGCTATGCGCTCGGCGAATTTGGCTTCCTCGCCCATGGAGACCCAGACGTCCGTGTAAAGGACGTCCGCTCCCTTCAGGGCCTCGTCCGCCCGGGATATGTCGAAGAACTCGATCCTTCCGCCCGTGGCGGCCGCCACCTTCTTCATCTCCGCGGTCAGCTCCTCGTTGGGCCAGAGCTCCTTCGGGGCCAGGGCCACGAAATGCATGCCCATCTTGGCCGATCCTATCATGAGGGCGTTGCCCATGTTGTTCCGGGCGTCCCCGCAGTAGACCATCTTGACCTTGGAAAGGGGCTTGGACAGGTGCTCCTCGATGGTCAGGAGGTCGGCCAGGATCTGCGTCGGGTGGTCGTCGTCCGTCAGGCCGTTCCAGACGGGTACGCCGGAGTGTTTGGCCAGGTCCTCCACGAGTTTCTGGGAAAATCCCCGGTACTCGATGCCGTCGTACATCCTGCCCAGGACCTTGGCCGTGTCCTCCACGGACTCCTTTTTTCCCATCTGGGAATTCGTCAGGAAGGTGGCGTTGCCGCCCTCGTCCCAGCAGGCGGTTTCGAAGGAGCAGCGGGTGCGGGTGGAGGCCTTGTCGAAGATTAGGACGATGTTCTTGCGGGAAAGAAGGTTTCCCTTCACGCCGGAACGCTTCTTGGCCTTGAGGTCGCGGGACAGGTCCAAGAGATAGCGGATCTCCTGGGTAGTGAAGTCCTTGAGGGTCAGGAAACTGCGGCCTTTCAGGTTGACGGGCATAACTACCTCCTTGCACACCCTTTGCTGTTTGGAACGTAATACCACCGGGGTAGCGACAAGGTCAAGGAAGGGTCGATAAAGGGGCTTTCCCTAAGCCCTGCGGCGCCGGGACCGATCGGCCTTTATCGGGGGCGTTCCGCGGCCCGGGCCGAGTTTGGGGACAGCGGACGCGAGGCGGTCCCAGTCGGGCTGGGGGAGGTCCTCGGGGAATATCCCGTCTATCCGTAGGAGGGCAAGGCCGTGGATGTAGCCCCAGGCCGCGGCGGCCTCGTCCACCCCCGGCTGCGCGCCCGGCGGGAGATCCGCGGAGCCGCTTCGGACCAGGGCCTCCTGGAGGAGGCGAAGGGACTTCCGCGCCCAGGGTTCGGGATCCCGGGGGATGCCGCAGGATGCCGGAGAGGTCATGAGCCGGTAGACCTCGGGGCGGGCCCGGGCGAAATCTAGGTAGGCCTTGCCCATGGAGGCCACGGTTTCCCGTGCGTCCTGGGCTGCGAGTCTCTCCAGCTCGATATAGAGCAGGCGGTAGCCTTCGTCGGCCAGGGCGGCCAGGAAGGCCTCCCGGTCCGGGAAGTGGCGGTAGGGGGCCGTCTTGGAGACCCCCGCGGCCTCGGCCAGGGACCGCAGGCTTATCGCCCCGGCGCCCTCCCTCTCCAGGGCTTTTAGACCGAGGCGCAGGAGCTCGGCCCTCAGGTTCCCGTGATGGTAGCGTTCCATGGCATAAAAATGCTCCGGAAAGTTGGCGATGTCAACATTTCGCGGTATAATGTTGGCAGTGCCAACAAACGGGCCTCCGGGCCGCCTGTAGGCGACGCTTCGAGGCAAGGAGAATTCGGTATGGAAAAGAGAAGCAGTTTTCGGAAGGGCGTGGGCTTGGCGATTCTTGCCGGGCTGGGCCTGGCCGTGTTCGTGGACCGCCCGGCGGCCGCCGGACCGTCCGCCGCCGATGCGGGCGGCGCTCCCGGAATCGGACGCCTGGTTCTGGAACTCCCGCCGGGCCCCGAATACCGCAAGCCCCAGATCGCGGCCTGGCTGGAGACCCCCGCCGGCGGGTATGTAGGGACCCTGTACTCGACGGCCCGGACGGCGCGGAACAGCTGGATCCTGGCCCCCCGGGAAGGCCGCCCGGAGGCCCTCCCGGTCTGGACCCATGCCCGGGGCGGGGCGGTGGACGCGGTGGCCTCCCCGACCCCGGCCCAAGGTCTGTCCCGGGAAGCCGCCCTGCCGGCGGGCCTTTCCCCCGGCCGGTACGTGGTTTGGCTGGAGGTGAACCGCTCCTTCGACTACAACGAGGCCTACCCGAAGTCCCGGGGAGTGAACGGCCAGCCCTCCCTGGTCTATAGGGCGGAGATCGAGATTGGAAAAGGGAAAAGGCGGGTCCCCCTGGAGCCGGTGGGTACGGGATCCCCGGACGGGTCGGACGGGAAGGTTCGACCGGGGCTGGAGGGGATCACCACGGCCCGGGACATCCTGACGTCCCCGGCGGTGACAGTAGAAGCGGAGTAGCCCCCGGGATCCCGCCGGCCCCGGGGCCGGCGGAACCTCAATTTTCCTGTTTCTTGGGGTACAGGAAACGCTTGATCTTCTGGGTCGGGGTTTTTTCGAAGGGTTCCCCGTGGAAAACCACCCGGGATATCCGGTTGAAGGCCGCCAGTCCGGCGTTGGCCTCCTTGCGAAGCCGCTCGAGAAGATCCTCCAGGGCCCTTTCGGCATCCTCCAGGCGGTCCTGGGCCGCGGCCTTGATGTTCTCCACCACCTCGGGCTTGAGGTGCACCAGGGCCGTGAGCCCGCCCTTCTCCCCGATGACCAGGGATTCCGCCACGTACTCCGAGCGGTTTACCAGGGCCTCGATCTCCTCGGGATAGATGTTCTCCCCGGAGGCCCCGAGGATCATCGTCTTGAGGCGGCCCCGGATGTACAGGCGCCCCTTCCGGTCGAAGACTCCCAGGTCCCCGGTGCGGAACCAACCGTCCGGGGTGAAGGCCTCGGCGGTGCGCTCGGGGTCCTTGTAGTAGCCCTTCATGACGTTGGGGCCCCGGGCCTGGATCTCCCCCTCCCCGGTTTCCGGACGGGGGTCCGCGATTCGGAGCTCCACCCCCCGGAGCGCGGGGCCCGTGGACCTCAGGCGGGTGCGGAAGGGGGCGCACCCGGCTATGAGGGGAGCGGTCTCCGTAAGGCCGTACCCTATGGCGTAGGGGAACTTGGCCTCCAGGAGGAATTGCTCCACGTCCGGTGCCAGGGCGGCCCCCCCGATCCCGAAGAACCGCATCCGGCCCCCGAAGGTCCGCTTCAGCTTGAGTCCCGCCAGCCAGTGCAGCAGGGGGCGGAGGGCTTTCCGCTTGTACAGGGACATCTTCTGGAGGGTCGGCAGGACGCTGGAGCGGTAGACCTTCTCCATGATGAGGGGGACGGTGACCATGATGGAAGGGCGGAGCTTGCGGAGCGCGGGAAGCAGGACGGAGGCCACCGGGGGCTTGTCCAGGTAGCGTATGGAGCTTCCCTGCAGGATGGGGGCCAGGAAGCCTATGGTGCACTCGTAGGTGTGGGCCAGGGGAAGGATGGAAAGCAGCAGGTCGGTGCGGAGCAGGTGTATCACCGAGCGCGTCGCCACCACGTTGGACACCAGGTTCCTGTGGGTCAGCATCACGCCCTTGGAGGAGCCCGTCGTGCCCGAGGTGTAGATGATGGCCGCCAGGGCCTCGGGATCCAGGGGAGGGAAGACCTCCGCCGGATTTTCGGAAGCCGCGGAGCCGCGCGCCTTTTCATCCGCAAGGCTTTCGATGGGGAGTACGGCGCCTTGAAAGCCGCCCAGCTTGGGCGCCAGCTTTTCCGAGGCAACCGCGGCCTTGGCCTCGGAATGGGCCGCTATGGCGGCCACCTGTTCCGGGTGGAATTCCGTCAGGATGGGGACGGCCGCGAAGCCCGCCGCCGTGATGCCCAGGTATGCGACGCCCCATTCCGGACGGTTTTCCGAGAGAAGAACCACCCGGTCTCCGGGTTTCAGCCCGGCGGCGCGCAGCCTGCGGGCCAGGACCGCCGCCAGGGGCGCCAGGTCTCGGTACCGGATCAACAGGTTTCCGTCCACGTCCCCCAGGGCGGGGCGTTCCGCGTAGGTTTCGGAACTCTGAAGCAGGACATCCCTCAAGGTCGTCTGAGCCAGTTTATACACGGCGCACCCTCGATACGTTACGGCCGGGCCGGAATGGAAGCCCGCCCGGGCCTCCGGATACTAAGACCATAGTACAACGTTTTTGGTTGCATGGGGAGGGGTAAAGGGACGGAGCCTTCCCCGGAGCCGGGTCGAGGGGAGGTTTATCCTATACTCTTTGCCCGCCGATAATTCCGGCAAGACCCGCTCCTCTTTTTCCCCGGTCCGTGGAAGCCCGGAAGCCCGGGGTGTATAATAGGGGATAAGCCGAATTGGAGGGCCCCCGATGAAAAAAGCCGTTCTTGCCGCTCTCATCCTCGTTATCGCAGGGGGCCTGGCGTGGGGGGATGAGTTTACCTGGGACGGCGATGACGCGACGGGCGACTGGGACAACCCGAATAATTGGTATAACGAAACGACGACGACCGACAACGACGGTTTTCCCGATGACGCTACGGATATTATTGCGGGATTCGACGCCCCGCCGCCGGCGGCGCTTGTCAACATCCCCCCCGCCGTGTCCTTCGCCTCCGTGACCGTCGATGTCGGAGCGGGGACCGTGACCCTGGGGGCGGACCTCTCCGCAAACGCCCTGACAATAACGAGCGGGACGCTGGCGGCCGCGGGCAACACGGTGACCGTGAACGGGGACATCACCTTCGGCGCGGGACTCATGACCAGTTCCGGCACCGTCAGCGTGGCGGGAGCTTTCGCCCGGACGGGAGCCGGATACCTGACGTCCTCGGGCACGGGCACCGTGATCTTCAACGGCACGGCGGGCGATCAAGCCTTCAACCCCGCGGGATCCACCTTCGTGAACGTGACGGTCAACAAGACCGTAGGAGCCGTGCGTACGGTGACCCCGAGCGCCCCGCTGTCCTTGTCGGGCAACCTGACCATGACGGCGGGAACCCTCGCCGCGGCGGGAAACGCCGTGGACATAGGGGGAAACCTGGCCGTGGCCGCCGGGATCGTGACCAGTTCCGGAACCGTGAGCGTGGCCGGAAACTGGACGCGGACGGGCGCGGGCTACCTGACCTCCTCCGGAACGGGCACGGTGGTGTTCGACGGGAGCGCGGACCAGTCGTTCGTCCCGACGGGATCGACCTTCGTCAACCTCACGGTGGACAACGACGGGGGCGCCGGCGCCAACCGCGTGACCCCGAGCGCGGGATTCACCGTGCCGGGAAACCTGACGGCCGCGGAGGGCATCTTCGCCGCCGGGGGGAACACCATCGTCGTGGGCGGGAACTTTATGCTGAACACGGGCGGGGTGACCAGTTCCGGTATCGTCCGGGTAGCGGGGGACTTTGCGCGGACGGCGCCGGGGGCTTTCACATCCACGGGGACCCTGCAGTTCAACGGCGCCGGAGCCCAGGCCTTCAACCCCGCGGGTTCCACCTTCGCGGCCATCTCCGCGGCGAACTCCGGGACCGTGACGGCCTCCGGATCCTTTTCCTGCTCCACGTATTCCCAGAGCGTGGACGGGGGAACCTTCCAGCTTGCCGGCGGATACACCATGACCGTCACAACCTCCGCCTCCGTCGCGGACGGCACCCTGGACCTGGTCGGGGCCTATTCCGGGAGCGGCGCTTCCTTCTCGGTGGGCTCCGCCGCGGGCGGAACGGTCGCCGTAGGGACGAGCGCCTTCGTGGCCG
>CAYTYG010000218.1:5106-5678 GCA_964441515.1 uncultured Treponema sp. | reverse complement strand
CCCGGCCAGCTCGTCGAAGTACCAGCCCTTTACGATGACGCCCCAGACCAACAGGCCCACGATGGCCACGACCCACAGGAGGATGAGCTTGTCGCGTCCCGTCATCTTCTTCTCGACCAGTTCGTCGTGGTTCAGCGCCAGCTTGCCCATGTCCAGATCTTTGACGATGCTCTTGGAGGGATCCTTCTTGATCCGGGAGGCGTACCGCATGGTCCAGACCACGGACATGGTCACGAAGACGAACCATACGACGATGCGGAAACCCATGCCCGAGAACAGGGGCAGCTCCGCAACCTTCTGGGCGACCCCAACGGTGAAGGGGTTCATGAAGGCGGCCGCGAAGCCCATGGCCACCGCGAGGGAGACGATGCTCATTCCGACTATGGCGTCGTAGCCCATCGCTATGGACAGCCCCACGAACAGGGGTATAAACCCGAAGGTCTCCTCGTACATCCCGAACACGGACCCCCCGAGGGCGAAGATGTACATGAAGATGGGGATGATGATGATCTCTTTCCCCTTCAGGACTCTCAAGAGCCAGCCTATGAAGGAGTGGAGGGCCCCCGTCTGCA
>CAYTYG010000218.1:0-5096 GCA_964441515.1 uncultured Treponema sp. | reverse complement strand
AGACTACGTCCGCCGCGTCGATGCTTCCCTTCTGGACGGCTATGAAAGTGTCGAAGAAACTCCGCGGACTCTGTTCGACCTTGTGGTAGGTCCCCGGGACTACGACGGTCCTTCCGGAGTTCGGGTCCTTTGCCCGATCGAATTCACCCGCGGGGATGACGTACGATCCTATGACCGCGATGATGATCAGGGCGAAGAGCAGTACGAAGGTATGCGGAACTTTCGCTATTTTCGTGCTCATTCACGATCCTCCTAGGTTGTGGATTTGGAACCGTTCCTCCTTGTTTCGTGGCGGAAACTGCGGGCCTCCTTTTCCTTCCTTTCGCGGATTCTCCGTATAGAACCGCAGGGTTTCCGCGAGTTTAAATCGGCCGGATGCCGCCGTCAATCTAGAAGTGAAAAAATTGTCCGAAAGCGGAAAAGTTTCATGGGGCCCGCTGCATGAAGGCCCGCCGCCCCGCGGGGTCAGGCGCGGCCTTCCCGGTAGGCCGCGGCGTACTCGACGTAGTGCCCGGCGGTTTCGCGGATCCGGGCCCGGTCCTCCTCCGTCAGCTCCCGGACTACCCGGCCCGGCACCCCCGCGAAGAGGGTTCCGGGAGGCACGGACGCGCCCTCCCGCACCAGGGTTCCCGCGGCCACCAGGGCCCCTTCCCCCACCACGGCGCCGTCCAGCACGACGGCCCCTATGCCTATTAGGCACCCGGAGCGCAGGGTGCACCCGTGCAGGGAGACCGAGTGCCCCACGGACGCCTCGTCCTCCAGGGTCAGGGCGAAGCGGCGGCTCGTGACGTGGAGCATGCAAAGGTCCTGGACGTTCACCCGCTTGCCCAGGCGCACCCGGTTCACGTCCCCCCGGATCACCGTGTTGAACCAGATCGAGGATTCCTCGCCGATCTCCACGTCCCCTATGATCCGAACCCCGTCGCAGAGAAGCGCGGAAGGGTGGATGCGGGGGAATACGCCCCGGTAGGGGAGTATGCTGACCTGGGGAGGTGTTTCCATGGAGCGTCCTTTCCGGGCCGGAACCGGTCCGCACTGAATTTCGCCCTTGATGAACCGCCGGTCAAGAGGGATACTTGTAATCGCTTGATATCGCGAAAAGCGTGTGCTATAGTTTTGTTCACGAATTGAACAACTTTAAGGACCCTCGCGGGACGGGGAGCGTGTTGCGGCCGCCTTCGGCACCCGTGCGGGCGTTAGGACTACGGCTTTAAAGCGCCTCCGGGAGCCGCCGGCCCCGTCATGCTTGAATCCTAGAAAAACACCTAATTCATAGTTTGACAGGATACCAGGATTTGCAGGATCGACAGGATGAGTGTCGGACTGCTTTATATGTAAGCATCAATTATCGTTAGCCTTTATCCTGTTCATCCTATTCAATCCTGTCATCCTGTCGCTTTTTTTAAGAAGATCCATTAATGCAAACAGACACCGAACTCACCATACTCGAAAACCTCTACGGATCCGTCCGGTCCGATTCACGACAGGGGCCCACCCAACGCAGCCTGGCCGCCTCGGCCGGCCTATCCCTGGGCATGACCAACGTCCTTTTAAAGCGTTTTTCGGAAAAAGGCTGGGTGACGGTCCGGCGCGTGAACGCACGGAACCTCCAGTACGCCCTGACCCCCGAGGGGGTGCAGGAGATAGCCCGGAGGACCTACCGCTACCTGCGGCGCACGGCGCGGAACGCGTCCCTCTACCGGGACATCCTGGAGGAGTTCGCGCTCTCCGCCAAGCGGGAAGGAGTCCGCGCCCTCGTGCTAGCCGGGGCCAGCGACCTGGATTTCGTCCTGGAGTACGTCTGCGAACGGCACGGGCTTGCCTTCCTCAAGACCGCGGACCCCGCCCGCGCCCTAGCCCTGCGGGGCCCGGAATCCCGTATCCTGTACGGCGAGCGCGTGCCGGACGGGGCTGCGCCCGCCGGATCCCGGAGCCTCCGGGAGATACTGACCGGGGGCAAGGCGGCGCCCGGCGCCGGGGAGGAAGAGTGAGAAACCGAGCGGCCTTTGTCCTGCTGTTGACCCTTGCGGCGGCCGGCGCCCGCGCCCAGGACTCGCCCTTCCGGAACCTGGCGCCGGAGGAGCAGGCGGCCGTACTCCGGGGGGAGAGCGTCTTCCGCCAGCCCTCCGGTTGGAAAGCCTTGAGCGTGCCCGCCGGCGCCCCCTTCGCCCGGGACATTGAGGAGACGGTCCGGAAGCTGGGCGCCAACTACATTGGCGAGGTCGTCATGACCGTGCCCAAGGACGGGAATCCCGGCCTCCTGGCCCGGCTGGTCCGGGACCTTCAGGACGTGGAGAGCCACGTGGGCATACCCTACTGGTCCAGGCGGCACAAGAAGCACTTCGACCTCTTCGACAGCGTGCGGATCCTGGAGAGGACCGGGACCGAGGCCGAGGGCTCCCTGACCGCGGAGCAGCACATGAAGCCCTTCGACGACTACCGGTCCCGGTACAGCTGGAGCCTCCGGGGCGACCGGCTCTCGTTCCTCTCCACGAACCTGACGCACCTGTCCTACGACGGCCGCAAGTCCGTGACCCCGGGGGATATGGTATGGCGCCTGGAGGCCTACGCGGACGGGGACAGCTGGGTGCTTTACGGCATCGGGGCGGTGAAGGCCTTCGACATGTTCGGGCTGATCCGGGACCGTCTCTCCGCCTCCTTCATGGGGCGGATAGAGGCGTTCTTCGGGCATATGTATAGGAAGGGCGTGGAACTGTAATACCAACAAGATGGACAGGATACGGGAGGATGGACAAGATGGGAGAAGCGTGTTTCTATCTTTCTATCTTGTCTGTCCTTTCCTATCTTGTACATCCTGTCGGAAATATTTCTTTTAAGGATCAGAAATGGCTAAGACGATTACGGCGGGCGGGGAATGGACCACGGTCATCGAGCCGAACCGCAACCTTCTCGAGATCAACTTCCGGGAGATCTGGCACTATCGGGATCTTATCTGGCTCTTCGCCAAGCGCGATATCCAGACCGTCTACAAGCAGACGGTCTTGGGGCCCCTGTGGTTTATCATCCAGCCCCTCTTCACCACGGTCATGTACACCTTCGTCTTCGGCAAGCTGGCCAATATCGGTACGGACGGGGTGCCGTATACCCTGTTCTACTACGGCGGCACCATGCTCTGGCACTATTTCCAGATACAGCTGACGAACTCCATGGACACCTTCTCGGCCAACGCGGCCCTCTTCGGAAAGGTCTACTTCCCCCGCATGACCGTACCGGTCAGCAAGATGCTCTCCAACCTCGTGGCCACCCTGATACAGTTCGCGACGCTCATGGTTTTTTACGCCTACTTCCTCCTCAAGGGAGAGGCGGTACGTCCGAATATCGCGGCCCTCGCCTTCCCGCTGATCCTGATCCAGCTGGCCATGCTGTCCACGGGCTTCGGGGTGATCATCTCGTCCCTGACCACGAAGTACCGGGACCTGCGGCACCTGATGACCTTCAGCATACACCTGTGGATGTACGCCACCCCGGTGATCTACCCGCTTTCCATGGTGGACGAGAAATACAGGATCTTCCTGTACGCCAATCCCGTGACGGTGCCCATGGAGCTCTTCCGGTACGGATTCTACGGAGTGGGGGACCTGAATCGCACGGCCCTGGCGGCCAGCGCGGCCGTCACGGTCCTCGTTTTCCTTTTGGGGATCGTGGTGTTCAACCGGAACGAGCGGCGTTTCGTGGACGTGGTCTAAACGAAAAACGAGACAGGATGACAGGATTGGCAGGATGAACAGGAGATATGTGAATATAAAAAGCTTGTTTCCTGTTTATCCTGGTGATCTTGTTATCCTGTCCAATTCTTAGGATAGAGGTATAGGGGATGTCGATAGCGATCAAGGCGGAGAGCGACACCAAGGAACGATTGAGGTTAGCGGCCCGTCTTAATTGGGATTATAATGTCGCGTTCCAGGATATTCTGGACGTGATAGACGGCCACAGGGAAAAGGCGGGACCGTTCGATTCGGAGCGGCTTTTTGTCCGGAGCCTCGAGCGGCTGTCCTGGTATAGAGTAGTTGAGCTGTGGGGCGTGGATCGCCTTATATCCTTTCAGGGAAACCAATTCCTTGGGAGAATTAGATCCGCCGAACTCAGGAGGCGATATGAGTTCGTTTTCCGAGTATTACGAAAAGATCCTTTACCCGCTTCAGGATGGAGTCCTGAAATGCGTAGCCGGTTCCGGAACGGAGTTTTTTCTCACCGGTGGGACCGCGCTCAATCGAGGCTTCCATAACAAACGGTATTCGGACGATCGGCGCGCACGAGCGGTTTTTGTGGCCGGAAATTGCGGATGAGGCAAAAGAGAAGGAGGCGGACTTTGAGGCCCCCTTCGCCGCGGAAATATTGGTTGGAATTCCCAAAGAAGATTTCTTGTCCATCCGATGGCGTACGCCGCCCGCTTGGGACTCTTTTAGGCGAGATCTTGAAAAGATAGCCGAGGATATTGTTCGAGGCGGCGCCAACTCGCTTTGCGCCGGGTGTAAATAATGCGTACGGTTTCAGAGAGTAGTGTAAGGGCTTGGAACCATTGGTCCGACAGGATGAACAAAATTGTGGACTTTCTGTTTTCCCATATCTTGTTGATCCTGTCTTTTCTTGTCCGTCTTGTTGGATTTATTCTTAGCGTATTCAGGGGTTTGAATGTCGATAGCGAGCCGCCGGGAGGGTAAATATGGGTAGAACCCTTGATCCGGGTTTTAAGACCGACGCGCGTCTTGCCGGGATTGTTGATATCATAGTGGAAACCGTGGAGCCGGATAAAATTATCCTGTTCGGATCTCGCGCCAGGGATGAAGAAGGCGCGGGCAGCGATTATGACCTTTTGATCGTAAAAAACGGGATATCGAACGAACGAACCATTTCCCGCTTAACATACCGTTCTTTGCTTGAGCATTGCTCCGCCGTTCCGGTCGATATTTTGGTTGCCGACGAGCGGATGCTTCAAAAAGCGCGGGGCAAAATCGGCGATGTTTTGACCAGGATCCTTGCGGAAGGAAGGCAAATTTATGCAAGAGCATGAGGAGTGGTTTACCCGTGCCCGCAGCTGCCTGGCTCTGGCAAGGACATCAAAGAACGTGGAGATT
>CAYTYG010000217.1:0-5697 GCA_964441515.1 uncultured Treponema sp. | reverse complement strand
ACTTGCGGTACTCGTCCAGGGTGGTGGCCCCGATGCACTGGACCTCCCCCCGGGAGAGCGCGGGCTTCAGCATGTTGGAGGCGTCGATCGTTCCTTCCGCGCTTCCGGCCCCGATAACCGTATGGAGTTCATCGATGAAAAGGATGACGTTGCCGGCCTGGAAGATCTCCCGCATGATGCGCTTCAGGCGCTCCTCGAATTCCCCCCGGTACTTGGTGCCCGCCACGACGGACGCCATGTCCAGGGTCAAAAGGCGCTTCTCCGCCAGGATATCCGGCACCTCGCCCGCCACGATGCGCAGGGCCAGCCCCTCGACGATGGCTGTCTTGCCCACCCCGGGTTCGCCGATAAGCACAGGGTTGTTCTTCGTCCGGCGCGCCAGGATGCGGACGACCCGGCGTATCTCCCTCTCCCGGCCCACCACGGGGTCTATCTTGTCCGACCGGGCCAGTTCCGTCAGGTCCCGCGCGAACTCGTCCAGGAGCGGCGTCCGGATCTGGCCGGAACCGGCGCGGGGGGCCGGCTTCGGGGAAAGGGTCTTTTCCTCCCGGGAGGCCGAGTCTTCCCGGGACGCCGTCAGGTATTTGACGGCCCCGCGGATCTGTTCGTAGTAGACGCCGTAGCGCCCCAAGAGGGCTTCGAAAATGCTGCCCCCCTCCCGGGCCGCGGCTATGATGAGGTGCTCCGTACCGATGTACTCGGAACCGGCCAGGTGGGCTTCCTCGGCCGCGGTCTCCAGCAGGGACTTCAGCCTGCGGGAGAGGGGTACGTCCCCTAGGATGAAGCCGCTCTTCCGACCGGAGGCGGTCTTCTCCAGCTCGATGCGCATCTCCGTGGTGTCTATCTTCAGGCTCCGCAGCGCCCGGTATCCTATGCCCTCCGCCTCCCGGATCACGGCCAGGAGCACGTGCTCCGGAACGAGCTGGTCGGCGTGGAAACGCTTGGCTTCCTCCTGCGCGAGGACGGAGAGAATCCGCTGGGCGCGCTGGGTCAGTCCTTTGAACATATTACGGAACCTCCAGGATGCTCACACCGGACACCAGGGTTCTAAGTGCTTCCGCGCGAGACTCGTCGATTCGAACCGTCTCCGGAAAGCCTTCGCTTCCCGGCGGCTCCTCCTTCTTACCGTAACGCAACAGGTGCGCGTTCCGCAAGGCGAAAAACCCCCGTGCGCCCTCCGAACCGTCGAAGCCCCCCAGGATTCCCGCGGAAGCCCCCAGCCTCAGCCGGGAAAGGGTCTCCGCCCCCTCGTCGTACCCTATCCTTCGGGCATACCGGGCAACGCCGTAGGCACGGCACACGGCGTCCCGCACCGCCTCGGGATCGTGGGACACAATCTCGTCCCGGGCCCCCTTTTCGTAGGCGGCTATCCGCTCCACGGCCTCCTCCAGCCGTTCCAGGAGGGACGCCTCGTCGGACCATAGGCCCCGGGGTGTTTCCAACTCATAGAGGGCGCCCGAAGAACTGCTCTCGTCGGACCAGAAGCCCCGGACGGATAGACCGGAGTCCAGGGCCGACCTCAGGGCCCGGTCGACGAGCCCTGCCATGGCCAGGGCCGGGAGGTGGACCGTCGCGGAGGCGGACAAACCGGTGCCCCAGTCCGCGATCTCCGCGCAAAGGTAGCCGGTCTCCGGGGAAAACGCGTAGTCCAGGGACTCCCCCAGGGCCTCGTCGGCCGCCGCGGCGATGCGGAAAGCCATTCCTACATCCGATCCCGGGGCCTCGGCGCGTATACGCAGGTGATCCGTCTCGTTGACCGTGCACCATACGGGCGCGTCCATCCCCAGGGCAAGAAGGCCCCCGCCCTGCACCGCGTAAGCCTGGGGAAGGAGATCCCGCTCCACGGCTACACGGCGGTCCAGGCTCTCGACGGTGTCCAGGCCCAGGATGCGGAAACTACCCTGCTCCCGAACGGCTCCTTCGATCCTGGAGCCCGTTTCGGCGGCCTGTCGGCCGGCAGCCCGGGAGGGAAAGACGTGCCCGTCCAGGTCCCTCCGTATCAAGACCCGGCAGGAAAGGGCGGCGCTCTGCGCCGAGGGACGGGGAAGGCGGTCCAGGAATTCCGCGAGGTCCGAGTTCACGGCCGGCCTCCCCGCATCCTGTCCCGTATCCGGGCCGCCCGTTCGTAATCCTCCGCATCCAGGGCCTCCTGGAGCTTCCTTTCCAATTCCTGGGCAGCCTCCGCATCGTCCTCTTTTCGCGGCCCCTTCCGCCCCGCCACGGCGAACCTGCGGGGCACGCTTCCCCGATACTCCCCGATCCGGCCCCTCCGTTTTAAGTAGGAAAGGAGCTCCGACCGGAAGGCGGCATAGCAGTCCGGGCAGCCTATCCTTCCGCTCTTCCGTACCTCCGCCAGGCGGCTCCCGCAGGTAGCGCACATCGTGCGGTAGCCCGGGCGGTCCGGGGAATCCCTGGGAGGGGAAAAGAGATCCTCCAGGGAGATGTGCAAGCGTCCGTCCTCCGCGGAGATTCCCTGTTCCCGGGCGCATATTTCGCAGAGGGCCGACTCCCCCGCCCCCTCCCTGCGGATGAATATCGAGGCTTCCCTTTTGCCGCACCGGTCGCACGTCATCCCTTTAACTATACTCAATCGCCTGGAAAAAAGGATAGCGACCGAGTATAATTTGCTTGGAAAGCATTCGATCTATTTTTATCTAATCAATAGGGAGCATCCATGAAACGCAGTATCCTGCTTGTAATAGCCTTGGCTTTCTGCGCCCGCGCCTTCGCCCTGGGATCCCGGGAGCCGGAGAGTCCGCCCATCACTCTGAGGGTCGGCGCCCTGAAAGGCCCGACCGGGATAGGCATGATCCGCATCTTCGAATCCCCCCCCGTCCTGCCCAGGGGAGATTCGCTCCGCCTGGAGGCCGTTCCCTCCGCGGACGTGATGGCCGCCAAGCTCCTTTCCGGGGAACTGGACGCCGCCGTCCTGCCGGTCAACCTCGCCGCGAAGCTCCACACCTCGGGGCTCCCCTACCGTATGACCGCGGTCGTCGGCCAGGGCATGGTCTCCGTGGTGACCACGGATCCCTCCGTCCGGTCCTTCGAGGACCTCCCGGGACTGGAAATCCACGTGGCGGGACAAGGAGCCACGCCGGAATACCTCCTGCGGACCATCGCCCGGTCGAAGGGCCTGGACGCGGACAAGGACCTCGTGCTGTCGTTCCGGCTACCCCATCCCGAGATAGCCGCGTCCCTAGCGGCCGGCCGGATTTCCCTGGCAGTCCTCCCGGAGCCCTTCACTACCCAGGTCCTGAAGGGGAATCCCTCGGCGCGGGTGCCCTTTTCCCTGGACGAGCTCTGGACCGCGGCCACGGGCCGCCCGGGCTACCCGATGACCGTTTTCGTGGTTCATGAGTCGATCCTGAGGGAACGTCCGGATACGGCCCGGGCTCTCCTGGACGCCTACAAGGCCTCCATAGCCTGGGTAAAGGAGAATCCCGGGGAGGCCGGAGCCCTCGTGGAAAAGCACGACCTGGGGCTCAAGGCCGCGGTCGCCGCCGCCGCCATCCCCAGGTCCGCCTACGTCTTCCTGCCCGCCGTCCAGGCCCGTAAGGACGTGGAGGCCCTGCTGTCCGTGTTCCTCGAGACGGCGCCCAAATCCATAGGCGGGAAGCTTCCGGACGATTCCTTCTATGCGGAAATCCCCGGGCGCTAGAAGACGGGCGGGGCGGCCCCTCCGGACGGCCTCCCTCCTGGGAACCGCTGCCCTGCTCGCTCTCTGGGGGGCGGCTGCGAGGCTTGTGGACTCCGAGATGATCCTTCCCCCTCCCCTGCGGGTGCTGAAGGCCGCCGCGGCCCTCTTCCCGACGCGCCGCTTCCTGGAAGCCCTGGCCGCCACCTTCGGCCGGGGGATCCTGGCGTTCGCCCTCTCCCTGCCCGCCGGGGTGACCGTAGGACTGGCCTCCGGCCTGTCCCCTTCCTTCCGAGCGGCGGTCTCTCCCGCCCTGACGGTGATTCGCGCGACCCCCGTTCTGGCCCTGATCCTCATCCTCCTCATCTGGCTGCCCTCCTGGGCGGTTCCCGTCTTCGCCGCGGTGCTGATGTCCTTTCCCGTGGTGGTGGCGGACATCCGGCAGGGGGTGCTGTCGGTGGACAACCGGCTTCTGGAGATGGCCCGGGTGTTCCGCCTGAGGCGCCGGGACCTGGTCTGGAGCGTCTACGCGCCCGGAATAGCCCCCCACCTGGAATCCTCGGTATACGCCACCCTGAGCCTAGTCTGGAAGGTTATCGTGGCCGGGGAGGTCCTGAGCCAGCCAGTCCGGGCGCTGGGAACGGGGATGCAGGGGGCGAGGGTACAGCTGGAGACCGCGGAGGTCTTCGCCTGGGCGGCCGCCGGCATCGCCCTGTGCGCCCTCTCGGACGCCGCGCTCCGGATGTCCCGGGCCAGGAAGGAACGCAATGCGCTACGCCCTTGAGGGGATAGAAAAGGCCTTCGAGTCCGTAAAGGTCTTGGATGGCTTTTCCCTGGAGTTCTCCACGGGCAGGGTCACCGCCCTGCTGGGGCCTTCCGGGTGCGGCAAGACAACGCTCCTGAACATAATATCCGGACTCCGGGAGCCGGACGCCGGGAGGCGGATCGGCTTCGACGAGGCCCCGATCGGGTGCGTGTTCCAGGAGCCCCGGCTGATCCCTTCCCTCTCGGCCCGGGGGAACGTGGAGCTTGTCCTGCGCTCCCTGCTCTCTCCCGCCGAGCGTAAGGAACGGGCCCTTCGCTTCCTTTCCGCCGTGGGGCTCGAGGGCGCCGCGGAGCTCCGGCCCCGGGAACTCTCCGGGGGGATGCGCCAGCGAACGGCCCTGGCCCGGGCCTTCGCGTACCCCGCCGACGTCCTGCTCATGGACGAGCCCTTCCAGTCCGTGGACCTGAAGACGAGGATAGACCTGATGGACGCGTTCCTGGAGCTCCAGGCCTCGGATCCCCGTACGGTCGTGTTCGTCACCCACGACGTCAAGGAGGCGCTCTACCTCGGGGACAGGGTGCTCGTGCTCTCGGACAAACCCGCCCGCGTTCTGGACTCCCGGGAGCTTGTCCTGCCCCATGCACGCCGGAGCTACGGGTCCTCCGAACTCGCGGACGTGGAGGCCCGCCTCTACGCTCTAATACTCGGGGAAGCCGGGGCGGAATAGGGCGGAGTTTCCGGGGCGGCTCTCCTCCCGCCGGGGTCTACTCCGCCCCCGCGCCGTCCAGGAGTTTCCTCACCTCCGCGGCGAGCACGGCTTCCGTGAAGGGTTTGGGCAGGAAAGCCGACGCCTCCAGGTCCCGGGCGTGGTCCGGGTAACCCGAAACGAAAAGCACCTTGAGGGACGGCAAAAGTACGCGAAGCCTCTTCGCCAGGTCCGGACCGCTCATGAACGGGAGGCCCACGTCCGAGACGACCAGGTCGATCCTGTCCATGTTACGCTCGGTTATCAGGACCGCCTCCCCGGGATGGGCGGAGGTTAGCACCGTGTATCCGCGCCGGGTCAGGGCCCGCTCCATCAGGCTCCGGATCTCGTCGTCGTCCTCCACGACAAGCACGGTCTCCGTACCCCGGGCGGAACCGTCCACCATCTCCCGTTCGACCTCCCGGCACTCCCCCTTCCGTATCCAGGGAAAAAAGATCGTGAACGAGGTACCGGTCCCGACCCGGGATTCCAGGTCCAGGAAGCCGCCGGACTGCTTGACGATCCCGTACACGGTAGCCAGGCCGAGACCCG
>CAYTYG010000216.1:1462-5707 GCA_964441515.1 uncultured Treponema sp. | reverse complement strand
CCTACCAGGTGAGGGTTACGTGCCTCATCCCCTACCACAAGCAGAAGAGTGTTTCCCGCACGCCCATCCTCCGGTGGCGGTCCGCGGGAAAAGCGTATCAATACCAGGTCCAGGTCAATAACGGCAAGGTATGGGGAAACTACGGCGACCCGACGACGGGCACTTCCTACACGGTCACGATACCTCTGCCGTCGGAGAAAGAAATCACCTGGAGGGTGGAGGCGACCCCGATCCAGGGATTGAAGACCTATATCCCGTCCGCAGCCGGATACTATTTCACCACGGGGGATTAGCGGAGCAGCCCGGGCATCCGGGATCACGGATGCGTGTATATTAAAGGCCCCGCCGGTCAGGCGGGGCCTTTCTTCTCCCGGCACGGCGCCAGGGGGCTTATGCCGGCGTTACCGAACCGAAAACCGGGATCGTCGGGGTCCCGGAACCTATTTCATTCCTCGGCCTTGTGGGCGGCCTTTTCCTTCTTCTCTTTCCGCTTTTCCTTCAGGGTCTTCTGGGCCTTTTTTTTCGGTTCCTTGGCCTGCTTGCTCTTTTCCTTCATATATCCTCCTCCGACAGGCGGGCGCCCGGACGGAGGCATCCCCTCGGGTTCGGCCCCGCGAGGAGAGCTTCTCCGTCCGCCTGCCTTGTCCGTTCCACAGTATAGGCCCTTTTCGCGTACGCGCAAAGGCCGTAGTATAATTTCGGGCGCCGGGCTCTCTATCTTGACGGTCTTTCCGTCCGAGGGCCGGGCCAGCTCGATGGCCGCCGCGTGCAGGGCCAGGCGGCCCGCGGGGTCGGTCCGCGCCCCGTAGCGCCCGTCCCCGGCCACGGGATGCCCGGCGGCGGCCAGTTGGGCGCGGATCTGGTGCTTGCGCCCCGTCTCCAGCTCCAGTTCCAGGAGGGTGTACCCTCCGCCCTCCTTCAGCACCCTCCACCGGGTGACGGCCCGCAGCGCCCCCGGGGCTTCCGGCGCCGTCTCGTAGACGGTGCCGCCCCGGTTCTCCCTCAGCCAGGAATCCAGGAAGCCGGATTCGGCCTCCATCCTCCCCTCGGCCAGGGCCAGATAGCGCCGGGAGACGACCCGCTCTCCCCAGGTGGACATCAGCTCCCGCTTGGTCCGGGCGTCCTTGGCGAAGACCACAACCCCCGAGGTGTCCCGGTCTATGCGGTGCACGACGGCGGCCCGTGCCTTGGGGTTTTTCCTGCGCAGGTGTTCCGTCACGAAGCCGTGGAGGCTGCGGCCCCGGCCCCCGTCGGGGGCGATCGTGGGGAGGCCGGCGGGCTTGTCCACGGCCACGATCCGCTCGTCCTCGTAGAGGACGATCGGGGCGGGCCGCGCCGGGCTTCCGCGGCCCGGCGGCCGCCGGCCGCCGGTCAAAGCGCCGCCTTCACGTAGGGAAGCTTTCCGATCTCCGCGTAGACCGAGTAGAACTGCTCCCGGCTTTGCAGGGTCACGCGGCTCCCGAAGCGGCCGTACTTCGCGCCCGGCTTCGCGTCGCCCGAAAGGAGAGTGTATTCCACCCCCAAGCGGGCGTAGAGGGCCGAAAGGTCTTCCCGGATGGTCTCCCCTCCCGCCAGGGTGTAGATGATCCGGAGGTCGAAGGTGACGGGAAAGTTCAGCCGGGCTCCGCCGAAGGGGCCCCCGCGGCTCTCCGGGGCGCCGCCGTCCGTCTTGGTGTCCATGGAGGAACGATGCCACGGACCGCCCGTCCGTGTCGAGGGCGCCGGGGGCCGCGGCCGCGGGCGGCCCGGGCTTTCCTCCTCCTCCGCCCTTCCCCGGCGGGGGCGGAAAGGGTATTCTATGCCTATGCGGAACCTTCTCCTTGCATTGGCCTACGACGGAACCGGGTACAGGGGCTGGCAGCGCCTTCCCGCGGGAGGGAAGTCCGTCCAGGAGGCCGTGGAGCGAGCCCTGGAGCGCGCCCTGGACGAGCCGGCGAACATCATCGGGGCCGGGCGCACCGACGCGGGCGTGCACGCCGAGGGTCAGGCCGCCAATTTCCACACGGCCTGCGGCCTGCCGCCCGCGGATATCCTGGGGGAGCTCAACAAGGCCCTGCCTCCCGACATCGCGTGCCGGTCGATCCGGGAGGTGTCCGATCGCTTCCACGCCCGGTACTGGGCCGTGGCCAAGACCTACCGGTACCGCATCCTGGCCGGCCCCATCCCGGATCCCTTCTCCCAGCGGTTTTGCCTCCACGTCCCCGAGCCCCTGGACCTCCCGGCCATGGAAGCCGCGGCGGCGGAATTCGTAGGGCGCCGGGACTTCTCGGCCTTCGCCAACCACAGGGGGAAGAAGAAGGGCTTCGAGCGCAACCTCATGAGCGTCCGGGTACTCCGGAACGGGTCTTTCGTGGACATCCTCTTTCTCGCGGACGGATTCCTCTACAACCAGGCCCGGATCATGGCCCGGACCCTGATCGAGGCCGGCCTGGGCCGCCTGGGTCCCAAGGACGTCCGGGACCTCCTGGTGCGGAAGGACCGCTCCGGCGCCCCGGGCGCGGCCCCTCCCCAGGGGCTTTGCCTCCTGCGGGTGGAATTCCGGCCGGAGGAGCCCCGGCCCGAGGAGTCTTCGGCTTCATGACGGCAAAGAACGCTCCTATCCCCGGCGGGAAGGAGAGCCTCTATCGCGCGGTGGTGGCGGCGGCCTGCCTGGACGACCCGGTCCGCGCCCTGCCCCTTGGAGCGGCCCGCATCGTCTCCGCCCTCCGCGCGCATCCCGCCACGGCCGGCCGGGTGGACGCCCGCCTTCTCTCGGTCCCGGCCTCCTCGGACCCGGAAGGGCTCGCGCGGGCCGTCCTGGAGGCGCGCCCCGCGGCGGCGGGCTTTTCCCTGTACGTCTGGAACCGGAAGCTCCTTCTCGCGGCGGCCCGACGGGTGCGGGAGCTTGAGCCCGGGCTGCTCCTTTTCGCGGGGGGTCCCGAGGCCACCGCGGACCCTAACGGCGCGATCGCCGAGGGAGGGCTGGATTTCGCGGTTGCGGGGGAAGGGGAGGAGGCGGCCGCCTTGGCCCTGGGCCGCGTCCTTGCGGGCGGTTCGCCGGAGGGCGTTCCGGGCGTGTCCGTGGCGGCCCCGGCCGCCGGCGACGGTCCTCCCCCGACCCCGCGGGCCGTCCCGGACCTTGCCCGGCTTCCCTCGCCCTACCTGGACGGGGTCCTGGACCTGTCCGGCGGGGGAGCCCTCTGGGAGCTGGCCCGGGGCTGCCCCTTCGCCTGCCACTTCTGCTACGAGTCGAAGGGAGCCCGAGGCGTGCGGAGGTTCCCGGAGGGCGTAGCCCGGGAGGAGCTACGCCGCTTCGTCGCGGCGGGGGTCCGGCAGGTCTTCGTCCTGGACCCCACCTTCAACGCGGACCCCGCCCGGGCGCGGCGGGTGCTGGGAATGCTGCGCCGGGAGGCGCCGGGCATCCACTTCACCTTCGAGGCCCGCGCGGAGTTCCTGGACGCGCCCTTGGCCCGGGCCTTCGCGGGCCTTGCCTGCTCCGTGCAGGTGGGGCTCCAGAGCGCCCGGCCGGAAGTCCTGGCCGGGGTGGGCCGTCCGGGCTTCGACCGGGGAAAATTCCGCCGCGCCATGGCGCTCCTTTCGTCCGCCGGGGCGGTCTTCGGGCTGGACCTCATCTTCGGCCTTCCGGGCGACAGCCTTTCTGGCTTCCGGGAGAGCCTGGATTTCGCCCTGTCCCTGGAGCCCAACCACCTGGACGTCTTCCGGCTGGCCGTACTGCCGGGCACCGTCCTGGCGGATCGCGCCGCCTACCTGGGCCTGCGGAGCGAGGAAGGGCCCCCCTACGGCGTTATATCGGCGCCGGGCTTTCCGCCCGGGGACCTTGCGGCCGCGGAGGCCATCGCCCGCGCCTGCTCCCTCTTCTATTCCGAGGGGCGGGCCGTGGGGTGGTTCGGAGCGGTGCTCCGTCCGCTCCGAAGGCCGGCGTCCGCCTTCTTCCGGGACATGGCGGGCAGGGCGCAAGCCTTCCTTGCCCGGAGGAGTTCGGAGCCGGGGATGCCCCCGGGAACGCCTTCCCACGCCGAGATCGAGGCGTTCCAGCTGGAAGTCCTGTCCGACGCCTACCGCTCGGCCGGGGCGGAGAGGCTATACCCCGCGGCCCGGGACCTGGTACGCCTCCACGGGGCCTGGACCCGGGCCCTGGCGGAGGGGCGGACCTCGGAGCTGGAGCTCTCCTTCCGTCCCGAGGACCTTTTCGGCCCGGCTTCCCGGAATCTTTCGGCCCTGGCGCGGACGGCCCCCGACGATGGC
>CAYTYG010000216.1:0-1452 GCA_964441515.1 uncultured Treponema sp. | reverse complement strand
GAGCTTTTGGATAAAAATACTCGCAGCCAGGTTGAGACTCTTTAAGCAATGTGATATTGTTCGGACACTATGCAGAAGCTTATACGTTCTCTCATGTTTGTTCTCCTGGGCGCGGGATTGCTGCTGACATCCTGCGTATCGTCACCCCCCGTCGCCCGGCAGTCCGTCGGGCTTTCGCCGGAGGTCAACGCCCTGGTGCGGGAAGCGGTTTTCGAGGTTATCGTAAAGAAACCCGCGAAGGATTCCCTCACCTACGACAAGCCGCTGGACTGGGATGTCGTGCCCTACGCCATCCGGACGGACAAGTACTACTCCATCGGGACGGCCTTCGCCGTCTCCAATACGGAGCTGGTCACGGCCTTCCACGTCATCGACCTGGGCTCGAAGAGCGCGACCTACGAGGAGTACTTCATCCGGGACTCCCAGGGCAACGTCTTCGAGGTGGATACCGTCAACCGCGGGTCCAACGAGCGGGATTTCCTGGTGTTCACCGTGAAGGGCCGAACCTTCGACAAGTTCTTCGAGCTGCAGAAGGACTTCACCGTGGGCTCCCAGGTCTTCAGCGTGGGGAACGCCCTGGGCGAGGGGATCGTCGTGCGCAACGGCCTGGTGCTGGGCACGATACCCGAGGAGGAATCCGGACGCTGGAAGCGGCTCAAGTCCTCCGCGGACGGGAACCCCGGGAACTCCGGCGGCCCCCTGATCACCCCGGAGGGGAAGGTCGTCGCGGTGGTCGCGGCGCTCAAGGACAACATCCTCTACTCCCTGCCCACAGCGGCCCTCCTGGAAGTACCCACGGACAAGCTCAAGTTCCGGCAGAAGCTCACCTACGGGCACCTCCTGCTCTCCAACCAGATCACCCGGGTCTACGAGACCGAGGTGAAGCTGCCGGCCAACTACAAGGACGTCCGCAAGGCCGTGGTCGATCGGTACGATCCGGTCTACGACTCCTGCATGAAGGAGCTCTTCAAGGCGGCGCCGGCCTACCTGGACGGGCCGAATAACGCCTACCTTCTCGCTTCCGTCGTGGACTCCACCTTCCCGGAGCTGGCCTTCGTGGACAAGGACGACAACAACTGGAAGATGAGCGACCTCAAGGTCGAGAAGTTCACCCTTCCCGACGACGGGCGCATCGTTCAGGCCAAGGTATCCGGCTTCTCGCTCCTCAAGATCAACCTCCCCAAGACCCAGACTCTGGAGAGCGTGGTTGCGGACCCCAAGATCCTCATGGACCTGATCCTGAAGGGGCTGTCCATGGAGCGGAGCCTCGGGGGAGCCGAAAAGTACCGCATCCTCTCCTTCGGGGCCCCCTCCAGCGTCGGGGAGTACCGGGACTCGGTGGGCCGGCTCTGGATCAAGGCCTACTGGACGGTGGAGTTCGAGGACCGGGCGCTGATAACCTATATCCTGCCCCTACCGGACGGCCCCGCCGTGGTCTGGACCTACCAGCCC
>CAYTYG010000215.1:0-5733 GCA_964441515.1 uncultured Treponema sp. | reverse complement strand
CAACGAGGACGACTGGCGAACGGTGCTCCGTTTCCATCCCGAGCTGGCTCCCGTCACGGTGGCCGTCCTGCCCCTCATGAAGAAGGACGGGCTCGCGGAGCTGGCCCGGGAGATCCGGAACGAACTCAAGGACGACTTCGCCACGGACTACGACCAGTCCGGGGCCATAGGCCGGCGCTACCGCCGCCAGGACGAGATCGGAACGCCCTTCTGCGTGACCATCGACTACCAGTCCAAGGAGGACGGGACCGTGACCGTGCGCTACCGGGACTCCATGGAGCAGGTCCGGGTTTCGAGGGCGGAGCTGGCCGCTCGCATACGGGCGGACATACGCGGCTACAAGCGCGTCCAATAATCTCGGGGGCGATTCGCCCGTTATTAAAGCAACATGGGGCGCGGCATCCTTCCGGGGGCCGCGCCCTCTTTCTTCCCGCGCGGTTTCCGAAAGGCGAGCCCGGCGGGGGAGGCCGCTAGGGCTTGAGCGCGGTTCGACCTCCCGGTTCCAGGACGATCACGCCCGACCCCCGTACGGCCCGGGCGTTCCTGCCGTCGAAGAGCCCGGACTTGCTGGAATGGATAGGAATAACGTTCCGGGCCTTCATGGCCGCGGCGCAGCGGGAAGCCTCCTCGGGTCCCATGTTATAAAAGCCGTCGCAGGGTAGGAGGGCGTAGTCGATGCCGAAGGCGCCGTATCCTTCCATCTCGGGGAGCCGGTCCGTGTCCCCCGCGTGGTACACCACGACGCCGTCGAAGGAGACCAGAAAACCAAGGGTCTCGCCTCGTTTATGGTTCTTGTTCGAGGCGGGCAGGGCTCGCACGGATACGGGTCCGGCCTCGAACTCGTCCCCCTCGGAAAGGAAGCGGACGCCTTTTCCCGGTACCGCCCCCGGGGCGGAGGCGACGACGGTCCCCGGCTTGGTCCGGAGAAGGTCCACCCGGTTGTGGTCCCCGTGGCCGTGGGTGACCAGGACCAGGTCGGCGGGTTCGGAGTAGTCCCCGGGGGCGTAGGGATCGATGTACAGAACGAACCCGGACGCCGTCCGGATCTTCACGGAAGCCCGGCCGAAGTACGTCAACTCCGCCCCGGAAGACTCCTGCCCCACTGCGGCCGCAAGGCAGCCCAGCGCCAGGGCCGGAAGACAAAAGGCTCTTGGACTCTGCATGACGACCTCCTTCCATACTTGACCTGAAAAAAGGATACCCTTTTCTTGCCCCGCGCGGAAGATGGAATCGTCCGGAGGCAAGCCGAGGTCTGCGAAACCCCGCAGGCACGGATCCTCGGCGGAGGAGAAGTGGAAAATCCCGCCTATCCCTGATAGAGTAGTCCCGCGTCCTTGCTGAAGTTCCGGTGCCGCGGCGCGCAGGACGGCCGACCGCCGTTCCCCCTGCCTTTGTTCCGCCTGCGTATCGTACTTCGGCTCCTAGTTTAAATCACCCTACGGCGGGGAGGAATATGCCCGGTGGAAACGCAGATACAGGCGATAGCGCGCCTTTTGGTCTCGATGTACGCCTTTTTCCTGTTCTCGGAAAGCTTCCGGAGACGGCATGAGATCGAGCTGTTCTACCAGATAGCGGTAATCAATGCGGGACTGGGGTTCTGGAACTGTTTCCTCTTTCTGTATTACAGTCTGGATGCGCCCGAGGCGGTCTACCTCGTTTCGCAGTGGGGATTCGCCAGTGTAAACGCTACGATATTCGGCTTTTTCTTCTTTACCTGCCGACTCGTGTACGGGAAAAAATACGATAAGCCTCTGGCTGTTCTGGCTGTCCTGCCCGTCTTGTCCTCCGTACTTTCCGTCACCTCCTCCTTCCAGAGCACCTTTTTAGCCGGCCATGCGGGGTTTACGTACCTTCCCCTGCGGGAACTTGCGATCCGGTTCGGGCCTTGGTACAAGATCCATTCCATTTCCGGCTATCTTTTCATAGCAGTCTCCCTGGTCCTGCTGGTAATCCGGAGCGTCAAGTCGAAGATAAAGAACCGCCCCGTGATCCTGCTGCTTACGGTTTCCATATTCCTGTTCTCCGCAGTCCTCTTTCTGGCCAACTTCACGGCTTTAAAAAGCGTCGTACAGCTCTATTCCTTCCTTGCGCATCTGTTCTGTATCAGCGTTTTCTACTGGGCCACGTTCCTGGATGAGGACGGTTCCGTCATCTACTTCGGGAAACACAGATTCTATGATACCGTCGGAATGCCGGTCCTGGTCTTCAACGGACTTCAGGAACTCGTGCACCTCAACGAGGACGCGCGGCGTTTTTTTGCCGACATACAATTTCCCGTGGAGATGTACCTCAAGTTTGAGAAGCTCCTGGACGGCGGACGTTTTTCCCGGATCGATGTCGGAGCCGAACCCGAGGACGGGCAGTCCTTCTTTATAAAGGACATCGCCAACGGACAGATAACCTATTGCAGGCAGAACGATATAGTGAACGCGAGGCGCAGGCGGATAGGTTTTTCCGTCATTCTCTACAATCTACAAACAGTCAACGCAATGATCCAGGGGCTGGAAAAGCGTGCGTACGTAGACACTCTCTGCCGATGCTTCAACCGTAACTGTTTCGAACAGCGAAAGGGCGAGATAATCGACACGGCCGCGAGGCCGCTGTCCCTCATCATAGCGGACGTCGACAATCTAAAGAGCGTCAACGACAGGTACGGCCATAAAGCGGGGGACGAATACCTCTCCGCGTGCGTCCGGATACTCCGGAAGGTATCCCGTTCGGGGGATACCCTGTTCCGCATCGGGGGAGACGAGTTTGCGCTATTCCTTCCCGGTACCGACGAAGCCGGATCGGAGCGCGTTCAGAAGGCCGCGGCCGACGAGTTGTCCGCGCTGAGGATGGGTTTCCCCTGCAGCCTCTCGATCGGCTGTTCCATAGTCGGAGAGGGAGACGTGGATTTCGAACGGCACTTCAAGATGGCGGACGACGATATGTACCGGAAGAAACATGCGAAGAAGCACCCCTAGCCGTTGTCGGAAGGATCCTGTCTCTTGCATTGGGCGGATGGCGAAGGGCTCCTTGATTGACGGACGCCTAAACAGGCTGTATCTTTTTCTCATGTACAGGGAAATCACGTTTTCCGGCGGTTGACGCCGACACTCCGCACGGGGACCTCCCGGGATACGGCTCTCATCTCGATTCCGTAATCCTGAGGAGTAAGCATGAAAACTCGAAACCTCGACGGTCTCATCGACTGTATATTCCCTTTTCTTCTTTTCTTTTTTTTTCGAGAATTCGTTCTCGTTTATCCGGTATACATGATACTTTTCTCGTCCTGGGGGCTCGGATACGGGGAGCTCTCCCTGCTCCTGTCCCTTTGGTCGGTCCCGGTCGTGCTCCTGGAGCTCCCGACCGCCGTACTGGCGGACAGGTGGAGACGGCGCAACGTCCTTGCGGCCGGAATGGCGCTCAAGGCGGCCGGGTATTTTATCTGGATTTTTTCCCCTTCCTTCTCGGGCGCCTGCCTCGGCCTGGTCCTCTGGGGCTGCCAGGAGGCCCTGTGTTCCGGCGCCGAACAGGCGCTCCTGTTCGAACGCATGGCGGAAAGAAACCTTGAGGAACGGTACGAGAAGGCGGCGGGCTGTTGCTCCGCGGTCCGGGCGGGGGCGACCGCGGCGTCCATGATCCTCGGGGGCCTCCTGTACGCGAAAAGTCCCTTCCTCGTTCTCGCGCTTTCCGGCGCCGCGTCCCTGGCCGGTGCGTTCACGGCCCTGTGCCTGCGGGACCGGAAGACCTCGGCGCCGTCCGGCGTCCCGGGCGCGGACGGATCGGGAAGCCTCCGGGTCGCCCTGCGGACAGCCTTTCGGAGGCCGGGAACCATCGGCCTCCTGGCGGCGTTCTGCTTGGCCGGGGGAGTCTGCGGCCTCGTGGAGGAGTACGAGGGTCTCTGGTATCTCCAACGCTACGGCCTGCCGCTCTCCTGGGTGGGCGCCGGATCGGCCCTGCGGTTCGCGGCGGAGGGGCTGGGGGGAATGGCCGCGGATCGGATGAAGCGCGCGATATCCGGCCGAAGGAGGTACGGCCTCCCTGCGGGAATCGCGGCGGCGGGCTGCGCCTTCGCGGCGGCCGCAGGGCTGCCCGGACTCTGGGGCGCTCCTCCCTTCCTTCTCTATTACTTCCTGATGGCGGCGTTTTATATACTCCTGGAGGGGAGGCTCCAGGCCTGGGCGCCGCCCCGTAACCGGGCTACCATCCTGTCCCTGGCGAATCTTGCCCTTACGGCCTTCGCGATGTTTCTTTCCCCCCTGCTGGGGCTGGCCGCGACGGCGGGCGGCCTGGCCTCCGCGTTCGCCGCCGCGGGGCTCTTGACCGTGGCGGCCGGTATGCTAGCTGCCGGGATCCGGCGTTCCTGATTTTTACCGGGTCCAACGGATTCGGCCGCGGGACCCGGGGCCGCCGTCCCGGGGAACACGACCGGAGATCAACCCCGGGGCTCTTCCTCTCCCGCCAGGACCATCGACTCGCAAATTTCAAGGGCTTCCCGGAAGGTTTTCCGGTACTCCTCCTCGGAAATCCAGGTGTCGGGGAGCAGGATATGGCGGCAGAGGTAGTCCATGGCCTGTTCCATGGTGAAGTCTAGATCGCCCCGGGCTACGCCTTTGAATAGGGCCTTAGCGTAGGCTTCGCTCGTGAGAAGGAACGCTGCGATCTCGCTCTCCGAAAGGGTCTGGCCGTGTTCCTGGAAGAAGGTCCCGGGGTCCCGCAGGCAGGCGGATCGCAGGCTGTCCATGCCTTCCCGGTAAAGTTCCGCGGAGTCCGCGAAGTCGAAATAGAAGGTCTGCGTCGCCCCGTCGAGGGCCACGAAACGGTAGATGAGCATGTAGGATAGGATCATCTCCAGGAGCGGGTCCGGCTTGGCCTCGCGCACTTCATCCAGGGCCGCGACTATCCTTTGGACGACCCCTTCGAAGATATCCCGGGCTATCATCTCCTTGTTCCGGAAGTAGTAGTAGATCGAGGTATGTACGATGCCCGCCTTGTCCGCAATGTCCTTTATGGTCGTGTCGTGATAACCCTTTTCCAGGAAGAGTCCGCGGGCTGCGCTCAGGATATCGGTTCGGGTGCGGGCGCTCTTGGGATAGGCCACGGCTTTTCCTTTCCGGTTTCGGGGCTTTCGGGGCGGGCCGAAACAATCGCGAAGAAAGATGAAATCCGGCTCCGGTGGATGAAATTCGAGCCCCGTAGAAATTGTCGATCCGATCGTAAGGAGAATTCCGTAAACGGCGGCTGCTGTCAAGCCGCCGGGTGGTGCGTTGCGGCCGGATATCGTATATGATGTACGTAAGAATTCATGCAAAGGGAGGCGGAGTCCATGAAGATCGCGCTATGCCAGTACGACATACAGTGGGAGGACAAGGAGGACAATAAGCGGCGGATCCGGGAGCTCGTATCGGGGTGTTCGCGGAAATCCGAGATCGACTGGCTCATCTTCTCGGAGATGACCTTAAGCGCGTTCACCATGAATACCGAGGTCTCCGAATTGTCCCCCGAGGACAACGCCTTTTTCTCCGCCCTGGCTGCGGACAACGGGATGAACATCTCCTACGGCGGAGTGGAGAAGGGCTACAACAACATCATTACCCTGGACCGGAAGGGGAACCGCGTCAACACGCATTCGAAGATACACCTGTATTCCTTCGGCGAGGAGGACAAGCACTACAAGGCCGGCTCGAAGCTGGACGTCTTCGAGCTGGAGGGGATCCGGGTCGTGCCCGCGGTCTGCTTCGACCTGCG
>CAYTYG010000214.1:0-5743 GCA_964441515.1 uncultured Treponema sp. | reverse complement strand
GGTCCGAGAAGGAGGGCCGCTCCACGGCCAGGCCGCGGGCCAGGCGGTGCAGGATGCCCGGCATGCGGTCCCGGAAGAAGTCCGTATCCCGGGGAACCTGGATGCGCTTGAAATCCAGCACCCGTTCGGCCTTTGGATCCAGGCCCGCGGCGCGGATCTCCCCCGGGTCCAGGAGGCCGCGGTCCCGGGCGTCGGCCAGGTAGGGTATCCCGGCCGGGTCGTAGCCGACCAGGAAGGAGGCGATCCAGTCCAGGGAAAGGCAATCCCGGGACGCGAGGACGAACCCGAGCCGCCGCGGATAGCCGTTCCCGGGCCCCGGCCCCTCCATCCCCACGACGGCGTCCATCAGCGCGTAGGCGGGCCGGGCGGCCGTCACGAGGTCGGCGATCATGGCCGCGAATTCCCGGCGTTCGGGAAACCTCAGGTGGAATTGGCTTTTCCGTAGCCCCGGCACCACGCCGAACAGGTTCTTGGCCGCGCCGGTGAAATAGAGGAGCTTGTGGTTCTTGAGCTTGGGCAGGCTCACCAGCAGATCGGCTTCCAGGGCGGCCCGGGCAAGCTCGAAGCGCTTGACCACCTTGCCCCGCGGAAAGTCCACGACCGCGGCGTCCGAAAAGTCCGCCCACTCGGCGCCCTCCTCGTCGATCACGGCGCGGACGCCCGTTCGGCGCGCGACGATCTCGGCGGGCTGCCACCCGGGGGATTCCCCCACGAGCACCCGGGCCGCCCCGAGCTCCCGGCAGAGCCGGATGGCCGCCCGCAGGAACTCCGGATGGGTGGTGACGGCCTTTTCCGGCGCGCTGGCCGAGAGGAGGTTCGGCTTGAGGAGGACCGTCTTTCCGCGGGGATCGAATCCTCCGGCCAGGTCCACGGCCTGCCTAAGGGCGGACCGCAGATCCTCGGGGTCATAGGCGGGACAGCGCACCAGGGAGACTAGGGCCATGACGGCTCCTTCGGTTCAGAATACCACGGAGAGACCCACGGCGGGGCGGAAGGATTCAAGCCCTCCCGGGCCGAAGTCCGCGCCCAGGCAGAGCTCCAGGGCGATCGGCAGGGAGAAGAGGAAGCTGCGGCCCTCCAGCGCGAGGCTCACGGAATCGTCCAGGGCGAAGCCCTGCCCCAGGGGTTCCGTGTGGACCGAAGCGGAGATCCCCGCGGAAAGACGGCCGTTCGTCCAGGAAAAACCGGCCCGCGCGCCCAGCCGGGGAGAGTCGGCCTCCCAGGAGGGCAGCTCGATCTCCAAGGCGGCGCCCCCGTGGAGGCGGGCCGTTCCCAACGCGGCCGAGAGCCCGGCCCGGAGGGGGGAAGGGGAGGCGGGCTCCCCCGAGATGGAGCCGGAACTGAAAGCCGCCCCGAGGAAGGCCGCGGAGGCGAAGCCTTCGGAGCGGAAGAACACGCCTTTTATCCCGATGCCCGCGGATCCGTCCTGGGAGGACTCGGGGTCCAGGGCCGCCTGGAGGGACACCTCGAACCGGCCTCCCAGGGCGGCCTGGGCGCCGAGCGCGAAGGCCGATCCTTCCATCCGTCCTTCCCGGGGGAAACGGGGGCGGTAGCTCGCGGCGAAGCGCAGGATTCGCGCGGGATCCGTGAAGGGGTCCGGGTAGAGCGCCAGGCCCGAGAGCCCGCCGGAAAGGCTTTTCGGGGCGAGGAGGAGGGAGGAATCGATGCGCACGGACCCGCGGCGTTCCAGGCTGTCCGTGGACGGGGCCGAGGCTTCCCCTTCCGGGTGGGCTTTCAGGGTTAGGGAGTATTCCCCGTCCGGAAGGGGCCTGCCCGTCCCGTCGCGGCCGTCCCAGACCGCCGTCTGTTGGCTCTGGGTAAAGGGGGGAACCGGGATCTCCGCCACGGTCCGTCCGGAAGAGTCCCGGACCTCCAGCTCGGCGCGGCCGAAGCTCGTCACCGTGAAGCGGATTTCCGCGGAGCCCAGGGCGCCGGGGTTGGCGGGGTTGAAGGAGGGCCGGCGTATCCTGAGCTCCGAGAGGGAGAAGGGGGCGGCCTCCAGGACGAAGCGGACGGCGGCCACGCCGTCCTCCGGGACGTAGACGGTCTGCAGCGCCTCCCGGTAACCGAAGCGGTACGCCCGGACCGCCCGGGTGCCCGCCGGCGCCTCCACCAGGGAACCCCGGACGGGAGCGCCGTCCAGGAAGACGTCGGCGTCCGGGGGCTGGACCTCGATGGACAGCCAGCCCGTCCGGGGGACGAGCTGGATCTTGACGATATAGGCGCGTTTTTCCTTGAGGTCCAGGACGAGCTCCCGGGGCCGGTAGCCGTCCAGCTCGAACCTCAGGACATGGATCCCCGGCTGGACGCCTTTCTGCCGGTGGGGCGTCCGCCCGAGGAAGACCCGGTTCAGGTAGATGTCCGCGCCCGTCACGTTCGTCTCCAGGACCAGCGTGGCGGTCCCTTCCTCCTGGGTGTCCTCGACCTCTATGTCCGGGGAAGGGTCCGGGGTGTAAGCCCCCAGGGGCCGGGCGGCCAGGGCCGCGTACGCGAGGAAAACCAGGGCGCCGAGCCGCCGGGACGCGGGACGGGATCGAAAGAGGGGCGGGATCATGACAAGGAGTGTATCGCCCCGGGACCGCGCCTTCAAGGCGTTTTCCCTTGTGCCCCGGACCGACTTCCGGTAAAGTTGATTTCCATGGTCAATATGATTCCGGTCGCCTCCGGAAAGGGCGGGGTGGGCAAGACCGTGCTGGCAGCCAACCTTGGGGTCTGCCTTGCCGCCCTGGGGAGGACCGTGGTCCTCGCGGACCTGGACCTGGGGGGGGCCAACCTCCACACCTGCCTGGGCGTCAAGAACCGCAACCCCGGCGTCGGGGCCGTCATCTGGAGGCAGGAAAAGGCCCTGGCCAACCTCCTGGTGGAAACCCAGGTGGACCGGCTTTGGTTCATTCCCGGGGACAACCTCCTGCCCGGAACGGCCAACCTGGAGTTCTTCGTCAAGCAGAGGATACTCCGGGAGCTGGCCAAGCTCCCCGCGGATTTCGTGATCCTGGACCTGGGCGCAGGCTCTTCCTACAATGTGGTGGACTTCTTCCTGGCCTCCTCTTCCGGCCTTCTGGTCATACAGCCCGAGGCTACCTCGATCCTGAACGCCTATTCCTTCCTCAAGACCGCCGCCTACCGGATGCTCTACCGTTCCTTCCCGCGCTCCAGCGAGGAGCGCCGGAGGATAGCGGACTTCGTCTCCCGGCGCCTCGAGGGGTCGGGGTCCACTCTCCTGGGGCTGGCCGGCGAGCTGGCCCGGGATTTCCCGGCCACCGCGCCTACGGCCCTGGAACAGCTCTCGCGGTTTTTCCCCCGGGTGGTGCTCAACTCCGGCAAGGGGCCCCGGGACGCGTCCATGGGATTGCGCCTGCGCGACATAGCGGCGAGGAATCTCGGGCTGCAGATGGAGTATATCGGGTTCCTCCTGCGGGACGAGAACGTCCCCCGGTCCGTGGCGGAGCGTACGCCCCTGGCCCTTTCGAGGCCGGACAGCTCCTTCGCCCGGGGGATATCGGCCCTGGCGGCCAAGATATCCGCGGAGCCCGGAGGAAACCCGCCCCGGCTCTTCTCCGACGACGAGGACCTCCTGGCGGCCGTGGATGAGGCGTTCCGGGATTCGGGCGAGCCGCAGGGCGAAAACGGCCTGCCCGACGGGGAAGGGGAGGAGACCTGAAGCGGCGGGTCCTGGGCGCAGTCTTCGCGGCGGCCCTTCTCTGTTCCTGCGTCCCCGGGGGAGGAGAAAGCGCGCCCCGGCCCTCGGAGGCGCCCGACGGCGCGGGCGCTCTTAACGGTCGGGCCCGCGCCCTGGCCGGAGGGATGAGCCTGGAGGCGGTCTGCGGACAGCTTGTGATGACGGGCGTCGGGGGGCGGGGAGTCCTGGACCAGAGCTCCCGCCTCCTCCTCCGGGAGGTTCCCGCGGGCGCGGTCGTACTCTTCGGATTCAACGTACCCGAGGAAGCCTCGGACCTCCCGGCGGCGCTGGAACAGGCCCAGACCCTGGCCCGGTCGACCGGGGCGGGTATTCCGCTCTTTGTGGCTATAGACCACGAGGGGGGGGAGGTCTTCCGGTTCAAGCGCGGGGTTACGGTCCTTCCCTCCGCCCGGACCCTCGGGGAACGGGGTATGCGGGCCGCCGAGGAGGCCGGCGCCGCGGCGGGCCGGGAGCTCCGGTCCCTCGGCGTAACCCTGAACCTGGCCCCCGTAGTCGAGGCCCTGGACCTCCGGAACGGGGGCTTCCTCCGCACCCGGGCCTTTTCCCCGGATCCCGTCCGGGCGGGAGAGCTGGCGGCTGCGTTCCTCTCGGCCTGCCAGGGGCAGGGTACGGCGGCCGCGGCCAAGCACTACCCCGGGAACGGGGCCGTCGACCCGCATTACGAGCACCCCGTCGTGGACTCGAGCCTCGCGGACATCGAAGCCCGCTACGATCCCCCCTTCCGGGCCGCTGTGCGGGCGGGGGCCGCCGCGGTCATGCTCTCCCACGCCCGGTTCCCCGCCCTGGACCCGGAGCTGCCGGCATCCCTTTCCCCCGCGGTGATCTCGCGCCTCAAGGATACCCTTGGATTCCGCGGCATCGTCCTTACCGACGACCTGGCCATGAAGGCCCTCTCCGGCGGGGGGGGCGTGGGGCCGGCGGCCGTGGCCGCCGTGCGGGCCGGGGCCGACATGGTGATGGCCAGCGGAGGCCGGTGCGCCCGCCAGGCCTACGAAGCCCTGCTGTCCGCGGTGCGGGAGGGCGGGCTCCCGGAGGACAGGGTACGGGACGCCGCGGCCCGCATCCTGGAGCAGAAGCTCCGGTTCGGCGTCCTTCCGGAGTGACCGGCCCCTGCGGCCCCCCGCTTATACCCGCCCGGTTCCCGGCCGATACTGGGAGGGTGAGGAATCTCGGTCCGGCCCTGGCCCTATCCCTAGTCCTCCTCGTCCCCGCGGCGGCCCAGGGGCCCGGCGGCCCCGTTTCCCCGCTGGAGCTGGCGCCGGGGGACCTGCGCATAGAGCAGCGATCCGACGGGGGGTACCATCTCTTCATCCGGGCAAAGCCGGGGCTCGGGAGCGTCCTGCTCACCGAGAGCACGAAGGATCCGGCCGGCAAAGCCGCCAACTACGCCTACAGGGCCAAGGAGAAAAACCCGGTCAACGGGGACGAGAAGCGCATTCTGGACGGAAAGTTCCTGGACACTTCGAGGGGGCTCTGGTCCCTCATAGACTCGACCCCGGAACCGGACGCGGAGTTCGGGTCCGCTTTCCATGTCTTCATACCCTGGGTCGTCGAGTACGGGTATTCCTGGTCCCGCAGCGGGGAGGTGTTCCTCTCCGACGGGACCTTCGTGAACATCCGGGCCTTTCCCAAGCCCTACGCGGATTATTCCGGGGGGTTCCTGGACAACCCCTACCGCATCCGGGTGACCCAGAGGCCCTTCCCCCGGCCCGAGCCTCCCCCCGAGCCGGCCGAGGAGCCGGACGAGGCTCTTTATATGAAGGAGACGGTCCGGGCTTTCGAGGCCATCGCCGAGGGGGGCAAGGGCGACGCCCTCTTCTCCACGGGCGAGGAGGATATCAACGACAAGCTCGGGCGCATCCTGGACAAGGCCAAGGGCCGTTCCGTGGACCTGGTGCTCTGCCTGGACACGACGGACAGCATGCAGGACGACATCGACGCGGTGAAGGAGAGCCTCCCGGCCATGATCAAGGCCCGGATACGGGATTTCACCTCCTTCCGCCTGGGGCTGCCGCACGAGTCCGTGCTCGAGATGGATGTGCT
>CAYTYG010000213.1:950-5782 GCA_964441515.1 uncultured Treponema sp. | reverse complement strand
GACGACCCGGGCTGGCACGAGAAGATAGGCGATATCCACGCCCTCCTCGAGCGCGTCAAGATAAGCGAGGAGCAATCCGGCGACGTACTGCGCCTGCGAAAGCTCAATCGCATCCTCACCATCCATGCATCCACCGCCATCGAAGGGAACAGGCTGACCGTGGCTCAGGTCACCGATGTCGTCAACGGCAAACCTGTTCTAGGTCCGCCAAAGGACATCAAGGAAGTGCGGAACGCCTGGCAGGCCTACGATGAACTGGAAACGTACGATCCCTGGTCTGTAAGCGACTTTCTAAAGGCGCACGCCCGCTTAACCGATACCCTCATCGGGGAATCGGGGCGGTTTCGAACGGTCGGTGTCGCCGTCGTACGCGGCGACGGCACGGTGATGCACCGAGGCTCTCCGGCGGAAGAGGTGCCAGCCCTCGTGGCGCGGCTTCTCGAGTGGGGAAATACAGCCGAGGCCCATCCCCTCATCAAAAGTTCCGCGGTCCACTTCATGCTGGAGTACATCCATCCCTTCCGCGACGGCAACGGCAGGATCGGGCGCCTGTGGCAGACCCTCATCCTGTCCAAATGGAATCCGCTCTTCGCCTGGATGCCGGTGGAAACCCTGGTCCACTATAACCAGGCGCTGTACTACAAAGCCTTGCAGGATTCCCATACGGGTAATCTGGACTGCCGTCCCTTTATCAGCTTTATGCTCGATGCCATCGGGAATTCCTTGTACAAGTATATCGATATGGCGACTGAGACCCGGCGGGATGTCCCTGTAAATGTCCCTGTAAATGTCCCTGTAAACGACGTGTCGAAGAGAATCCTTGCCATGCTGCGGGCTAATCCGAATACGACGGCCCAAAAGATGGCACTCGCCCTTGGCGTAACAGACAAGACCGTCAAACGCTATCTCAAGGCGCTCCGCGAGCAGGGCAGGCTGAAACGCGTCGGTTCCGATAAGGCCGGCCATTGGGAAGTGATCGAGGCTCAGCAATGACGAAACCCGGCATCGATGTAGTGCTCGCTCCGAAGCCAGAAGCCCGTCCCCGAATTTACGCCTACTCCATCGACGACGCGGCGCATACGGGACTTCTCAAGGTCGGGCAGACTAGCCGGGACGTGAAACAGCGAATCGCCGAGCAGGTCAAGACCGCCGCCATTAAAAACTACAGGATCGAGCTGGACGAATCCGCCGAGCGGACGGACGGCGGCATTTTCACCGACCATGATGTACGCGCGGCCCTCGTCAGGAAGGGTTTCGAGAACGTCGAGCTCGAATGGATGCGTTGTTCGGTCAAGGATGTCCTGACGGTCCTTGCCGAGCTGCGAACCGGGCAGAAGCTGAGCGGCTCGCACCACGAGACCTTCCCCATGCGCCGGGAGCAGGCCGATGCCGTGAACAAGACGCATGCGTACTTCCACTCGATCTGGCGGGAGGACATGCACGCCGTCCCCCGCTTCCTGTGGAACGCCAAGATGCGCTTCGGCAAGACCTTCACCGCCTACCAGCTTGCCAAAAAGCTGGGCGCCAAGCGCGTGCTGGTAGTCACCTTCAAGCCCGCCGTGGAGGACGCCTGGCAGACGGACCTGGAGTCCCACGTGGACTTTGACGGCTGGCGGTACCTCTCCCGCGCTTCCGACAAGGACCCCACCCGGATCGACCGCAGGACGCCGCTGGTCTACTTCGGCTCCTTCCAGGACCTCCTGGGCCGGGACGAGGCGGGAAACATCAAGAGCCGGAACGAATGGCTCCACAAGGTGGAGTGGGACCTGGTTGTCTTTGACGAGTACCACTTCGGCGCCTGGCGGGAAACGGCCAAGGAGCTTTTCGAGGGAGAGGAGGACGCGGTCGCCGTACGGGAGACCCGGCTCGAATACGCGGCGGACCTTGCGCGCGTGAACGAGGACATGGGCGAGCTTTCGGAAAAGGAGCCCGAGTTCCTGCCCATCGCCGCCAAGGCGTACTTGTACCTCTCGGGTACTCCCTTTAGGGCGCTGTCCACGGGGGAGTTCATCGAGGAGCAGATCTTCAACTGGACCTACACGGACGAACAGCGGGCCAAGGAGGAGTTCGCCTCCCGGAATCCCGGGGCCTGGAATCCCTACGGCGCCCTGCCCCAGCTGCGCCTCCTCACCTACCAGATGCCCGACGAGCTTTTGGCCATAGCCAGCGGGGGGGAGTTTGACGAGTTCGACCTGAACGAGTTCTTCGCCGCGACCGACTCGGGCTCGGGCGCACGGTTCGTCCACAAGAACGACGTGCAGAAGTGGCTGGACATCATCCGCGGGTCCTACGCGCCCCGGGCGGCGGAACAGCTTAAAACCGGGACCCGGCCGCCGTTCCCCTATTCGGACGTTCGACTCCTGCCCTACCTCCAGCACTCCTTCTGGTTCCTGCCCAACGTGGTTGCCTGCCGCGCCATGGCCGGCCTCCTGTCGGAAAAGCACAACACCTTCTGGCACGATTACCAGATTGTAGTGGCCGCGGGCTCCCCGGCGGGGATCGGACTGGACGCCCTTCCCCCGGTTCGCAAGGCCATAGGAAACGGATTCGAGACCAAGACCATCACCCTGTCGTGCGGCAAGCTGACCACGGGCGTCACCGTGCCCCAGTGGTCCTCCATCCTGATGCTGCGAAACCTCACTTCTCCGGAGACCTACTTCCAGGCCGCCTTCCGGGTGCAGTCGCCCTGGTCCATCCGGAACCCGAACGGCGACAACCCCAACGAGGAAGAGATCCTAAAGCCCGTCTGCTTCGTATTCGATTTCGCGCCGACCCGCGCCCTGCGCCAGCTCTCCGAGTACGGCATAGGCCTTTCCCCAAACGAGCCGAATCCCGAGAACGCCGTGAAGGACCTCGTGTCCTTCCTGCCCGTGCTGGCCTACGACGGCGCCAATATGACCCAGATCGACGCGGGCGGCATCCTGGACATCGCGATGGCGGGGACTTCGGCCACGCTCCTGGCGCGAAAGTGGGAGTCCGCCCTCCTCGTAAACGTGGACAACGAAACTCTGAGGCGCATCATGGACGATCCAGATGCGATGGCCGCCGTGGAGCGCATCGAGGGCTGGAGAAGCCTGGGGGACAACGTCCTCGAGGCGATCATCAACAAGAGCGACAAGGTCAAGGAGCTGAAGGGCAAGGCCAAGGAGAAGAAGCTGTCCGAGAAGCAGATGAAGCAGCTCACCGACGAGGAGAAGGAGTTCAAGTCCAAGCGCAAGCTGGTGCAGGAAAAGCTGATCAAGTTCGCCACGCGCATCCCGGCCTTCATGTACCTGACCGACTTCCGCGAGAATACGCTTCAGGACGTGATCACGAAGCTGGAGCCGGATCTTTTCCTGGCCGTCACCGGGCTTACGGTCAAGGACTTCCACCTCCTCGTGCGCCTCAAGGTCTTCAACACCGAGCAGATGAATCAGGCCGTGTTCGCCTTCCGCCGCTACGAGGACGCCTCGCTTCGGTATACGGGCATCAACAGCCACGAAGGGCTCTCGAGCTACGGCCTCTACGATACCGTCGTGGCGGTTGAATGAACCTGTAGGGTTGCGGGAAAGGCGGTTTCCGCCCCATGGCCGCCGTTCAAACTCGAACAGGCTGTTCGATCCCGGCTTCCGATGTTGGCGCGCCCATGCGCGCTGAAAAAGGAGTGGAGGTAGCGGAGTACCTCGCAGCCCGGGCCGCGCCCGGGCGAGGAGTACGAAGCGAGGGGAAGCCGCGTCTGGGAATATTCGCGCCGCGCGCTTACCGAAATCTCCGCGGGCCCCGGAGGGAACCAGGGCCGAACGTTTCCGCAGGCGAAGCCGAGGACCGAGTGAGGTCCTGGTTCCCGCAGAGGCCCGCGCGGTTTTTCTAAAATCGAGCGGCCACCCTGTGTCCCCGCAGCAGGCCCCGCGCTTGTCGGGAGATCTCGGCGCTTCCCGTCGAGTTCTACACTAGAAATCAACGAACCTCAGGTTCGTTGCCTCGAACCGCAAGCGGTTCGAGGGCTCCCCTCCGTCATACATCCCAGATGTCCCCGAACTTGTGCTCCCGATCGCAGTAACGGCAGACGAAGGTGTCGGATTCCGAGCGGTAGAAGACGGCCGGGGCGCCCTCCTGGTGCCCGGGATTGGATACGCAGGATTCGTTCTTGCAGGATATCTGGTCGAAGTTGTAGATCCGGGCGCCGTCGGGAGTCCTTCACCAGGTTCAGGGTGCACCCGGGGGCTATGGCCCCCAGCTTCTTAAGGTCCCGCCGGTCGAAGGAAAGGATGTCCGGCAGGGAGAGAATGCCCTTGAAGGATTCGGGACCCGCGTTGGAATGGTAGACTCCGTGGGAGCTGCGCACGTCCAGGCCCAGGATGCGCCGCACCTTGTCCACGGTGTCCCAGATTTCCCGGATGGGCTGGCCCGAGGCGATGTGGTCTATGACGATGCCGTTTTCCACGGGCTTGATGCCTACTTTGTACTCGGGCTTTTTATGGTCCGCCACGGGAGCCTCGGACACGAAGTCTTCGTCGAACACCTTTGGTTTCTTGAACTCCCCCTGGAAATCCTGCCCATAGAGGCCGGATACCATGCCCAGGAGGGCAATGCGGGTATAGTAGCCGTTCACGGACTGGGCGTCCCAGGCGTTTACGGGCAGTCTGTCCAGGAACGTGGGGATGACCGGGGCTTTGCGGTCCCGGGGAAGGGGGTGGTAGAAGCGCGTCCCCTCCGGGAGAAGCCCCGTCATGTCGGGGCGGAAGGTTACGGACTTGCGCAGTTCATCGGCCCGGTCCAGGACCCGCTCCCCCATGCGCTCCAGCTGGGCAATGTCCACCACGCTATTGGATTTGGCCACCCCCACCGAGGCG
>CAYTYG010000213.1:0-940 GCA_964441515.1 uncultured Treponema sp. | reverse complement strand
GGATGCCAGATACTCGTCCACGGATTCGTAGGCCCGGATGTCGAAGCCGTAGGCCCGCATCCGCTCCACGTACACAGGCGGCATGGCCAAGAGCTCCGGGGCCACCAGGTCCACGGTCACTTCCTTGAAGACCCGGAGGCCCTCGGCCTTGGAGTGCACCGTGCGTCCGTGCCAGAGGTCCCCCACCAGGGCCACGTGGATTTGGGAATCGTCCCCGCCCATCTGCTCCAGGAAGGAGAACTCGTCCAGGAACTCCTGGGTGGGGTGCTCGTGCTTGCCGTCCCCGGCGTTCAGGAAGGAGGGCTTGGGAAAGCCCGAGGACTCGCAGTAATCGCCGACCGAGGTCTCCAGCCATCGGCATACCCCCTCCAGCCCGGAGCGTATGACGAAGCAGGATTCCTTGGCGTAGCCCACCAGCATCTTCACGGCGTCCGAGAGGCTCTCGTTCTTGGCGAAGGAGGAGGTGGCGGCGTCGAACATGTTCACCCGGCAGCCGTGGAACTCCGCGGCGTTGCGGAAGGATTCCCGGGTGCGGGTGGAGTTCTCCAGGAAAACCAGGTAGGCCTGGTAGTCCCGGTCCGCGATTCTGTACCCCGACAGGTCCTCCCCGGCCAGGACGGCGCGCTTGATCCGGCGGGTCTTTTCGTACAGGTACCTCTGCTCGTCCCGGGACAGGTCGTCCACGACCGCCACGGTTCTTCCCCTGAAGGGGCCCTTCCTCTCCACGGATTCCTCCTTAGTTCCAGACAGTTTCCCGGCCGGCCGCCCGTACGCGGCCGTATAAAAAAACGGCGGAAGCCGCAATGGCCTCCGCCGTCCGATTCACCTTCGGATCTCCTTCACCGTGGTCAAGTCGTCCCGCTTTAAGAGCAGGAGGCCTCCCCGGGCTCCGGCCACGATGAACCCCTCCGGCACCGCGTGCAGGAAGGTGAAGGGGCTT
>CAYTYG010000212.1:0-5840 GCA_964441515.1 uncultured Treponema sp. | reverse complement strand
CTCGGCAAGGGCCGCGCCCTCGCGGACGTCGCACCCCGAGCAGGATTCCGGCCGGGCAACCAGAAGCCCCAGAAGGCGCTCCCGCCGGCAGGAGGAGGATTCCGACGCATACTCCAGGAGCGCCCGCATGCGTCCCCGCCGCAGGGGGTCGGCTTCCCGCAGAACCCTGCGTCCGTCCTCGGGGTGCCAGAGGAGCACCGCGCGGCTTTGTCTCCCGTCCCTGCCCGCCCTCCCGGATTCCTGGAGGTAGGCCTCCACGGAGGGCGGGGAATCCGCGTGGAGGACCGTACGGATGTCCGGCTTGTCGATTCCCATCCCGAAGGCGCAGGTAGCCGCCAGGATCCCGCTTCCGGATGCCAGGAACCATGCCTCGACGTCGCCCCTCTCGGCCTTCGTCATGCCGGCGTGGTAGAACCGCACATCCCGGGTTCCCAGACGCTCCCGGAGGTTTTCCGCTAGGATCTGGGTCCCGGGCCGAGAGGAGCAGAACACCAGGAGGGGGCGGGGGAGCTCCCGGGCCAGGCGCTCCAGGGTGTGGGATTTCGAGAGGGTGGGCAGGCAGGAGTAGTGGATGTTCGGACGGTCGGGATTGCCCTCGACCACCCGGAAGGGTTCCCCGGGAAAGAGGACCTCGGAAATCCGGGCCTGGATCCGGGGGGAGGCGGTGGCGGTGAAGGCCGTGACCGCCCGGGGACGGAGGGCGCGGAGGAGGACCCCCAGGTCCGCGTAGGAGGGCCGAAAATCGTCGCCCCATTCGGCCACGCAGTGGGCTTCGTCCACGACCGCGTGGGCGATCCCCCCGGACCGGAGGAGGGCGAGGACGGGATCCGTGCGGAGTATCTCGGGATTCGCCAAGGCTATCCGGCTTGCGCCGCTTCGGATCGCTGCGAAGGCGGCCTTTTTTTCCTCCTCCTCCATGCCGCCCAGGAGCAACGTGCAGGGTATCTTCCTTTCCCGCAGCCTGCGTTCCTGGTCGGCCATCAGGGACCTCAAAGGAAAAACGACCAGGGTGAGTCCCGGCGCGAGGACGGCCGGAAGCTGGAAGCAGAGGCTCTTTCCATAGCCCGTGGGCAGGAGCACGATCTGCCTCAGGGGATCGGGTTGATCCGGTAGGGGGCCGGAGGGGTTTTCCGGGCTCCGCTCACCGGCGGCTGGACAGGGCGCTTCCAGGGCGTCCAGGATGTTCGCTATCACGAGCCGCTGGTAGGGGTAGAGGTACCGCACCCCGAATCGGGTCCGGGCAGCCTCGAGAACCGCATCCTCCGACCCCACTTCCGGGGCGTACGGGGCATCCATCATACGCAGGTACCGCGCCGGGGAGACCGCTACGCTTGCGAGGAAGGGCAGATCTCTCGAAGGCGGCAGGCCGGACAATCGGGGCGGCGCGCCGTGCAGACGTACTTGCCGTGCCGGTTGACCGCGTGGGAGAACGCGGTCCGGTGTTCCGGCTCCACCAGGGCCGCTATCCTGCGTTCCGCGGCCTCGGGATTCCGGTTCTCCGTGAGGCCGAGCCTCTCGCAGACCCGAAGGAAGTGCGTGTCCGCGATGATGCCCGGACGGCCGAAACAGGCGCTGGCCACCAGGTTGGCGGTCTTTCTCCCCACCCCCGGGAGTTCCAGCAGCTCTTCCAGGGTCCTGGGGACGCCTCCGCCGTACCGCTCCGTGAGGATGCCCGACAAGCGCACGAGGTGGCGGGCCTTGGTCCGGAAGAAGCCCAGGGAGTGTATGGTATCCTCCACCTCGGCGATCCCCGCCCGGGCCAGGCTTTCGGGATTCGGCCATCTGCGGAAGAGCTCCGGCGTCACCCGGTTCACCTGGTCGTCCGTGGTCTGCGCGGACAGCACCACCGAGACGAGCAGCTCGAAACAGTCGCCGTAGTGCAGAAGAGGCTCCGCGGAGGGCCAGAGCTCCGTTAGAATCTCCCGGACCTTCCGGGCGCGGTCCAGGATTTCGGGCCGTTCGTCCATGCGGGGAGTATGCCCGCTTCCGGGGGTCCGGCGCAAGCGCATACCGTGCGACGGACTCGAATTAACTGTCTTGCGCGCCCCCGAAGAGTAGCCTATACTTTCATCGGATCGTCAGGGAGGAAGAAATGAAACGGATTGTATTCTTCGCGATTCTGATAGCCCTAGTGTCGATGCCCTTCGCCCTTTTCGCACAGGAATCCAAACCGGCCGGTTTTCCCACTCCGACCATACGGGATCCGTCGGACATGTATCCCTTCCGCCTGGATGTCGTGAAGGTGTATCAGCACAATCTGGGCTACCGGGTCGTGTACAGGGTAGGCCAGAACGACTTCGCGGAAGCCTATATCCCCATGGAGTGGTTCAAGCCCGGGGGAAAGGCCCAGCTGATCCGCTCCAACGATCCCTCGCACCCCTACATGGTCGTCTATTACCGGGAAGGCAAGTTCAGCCATGTCCGTCTCTTCGTCAAGGACTACCAGAGGGATCCTTCCTGGGGCATTCTGGAAGGCGGGCCCGAGCTGGCCTCCAAGTTCCAGGTGGAGGAGATCGTACCCAAGTTCTGAGCTTTCGCCTGCAGGCCGGCCCCCGCGGCCGGGTGCCCTGCAGTCCGCGAGAAAGGCGTTGAATGGACATCAAGACCGTTCCTCCCGAACTGCTGGATTTTCTGAAAGACTATTCGGTCTACCTGATCGTCGGGCACAAGGAGCCGGACGGGGACTGCATCGGCTCCCAGCTTGTCCTTTCCTCCTTCCTGCGCCGCCGGAAGAAGAAGACGGTGCTGCTGTCCGCGGGACCTTTCACCCGTACGGAGATACTTCCCTACGAGCACGCCTTCACGGACCGGGTCCCCGACGGACTGGATCTCCGGAATGCCGCCATCCTGGTCCTGGACTGCTCTTCCCTCACCCGTGTCGGGCGCATCGCGGACACTCTTCCCTCCCTGCCCCTGGCGTTCATCGACCACCACGCGGCCGGCGAGGCCTCGGGGCAGGTCCAGTACATCGATCCCCGGGCCCCCGCGGTGACGCGGCTCGTACAGGCCGTCCTCGAGGCTATGGGGGACGTTCCCACGAAGGAGGAGGCGGAGCTGCTCTTTTTCGGGCTTTGCACGGACACGGGGTTCTTCCGCCACCTGGACGAGAACAGTTCGTCTTCCTTTTTTGCCGCGTCCAAGCTCGTGGGCATCGGGGCTTCCCCGAAAAAAGCATTCTCCATGATCTACGGCGGCAAGTCCCTGTTCACCCGCAAACTGATGGGGGAGATACTGTTCCGGACGGAGCCGTATTTCGACGGCCGTCTGCTCGTCTCCTTCGTCACCGAGGAGGATCACCAACGCTACGGCATAGCCAGCCGGGACTCGGACATGCTCTACCAGCTTCTCATGACGGTGGCCGGGGTGGAAGCGGTGATGATCATACGGCAGGAGAGCGAAAACAACTGCACCGTCGGGCTGCGGTCCCGGGAGAGCGTCGACGTAGGGGAGATAGCCGCGCAGTTCGGGGGCGGCGGCCACAGGCTGGCCGCAGGGCTCGCGATCGAGGGCAGGATCGAGGACGTCCGGGAGCGGATGCTGGAGGCCTTCGACCGGTGTTTTGTAACGAAATGTAACGATTACGGATACGATTGACTTTCCTGTAGGGTCCCTTGGTTTGCAATTCCATATGATCCCTTAAGTTGCGTTTTATCTCATCCCGGGTCTACAATACTGGCATGTAAATTGCTCTAGATACTCTCGCCAAAAAAACGGGCGGGAGGGACAGTATGGAGACGGATGTTTCGTTTCCGGCCATAGCGCGCCTGGCGGAAACAGGGGAAGGGCTGCGGGAAGCCCTGGGCGAAATGGCGAAAGCCTTGTACGGGAATCCAAGAATCTACGGCCTCCGGGACGGGGAGGATGTCGGGGAGCTCTTCGCTCGGTATCCCGGGCGCATAGAGGCAATACTCCGTAAGTACCGGAAGGCGAGCGGGTATTTCCCCGCCTATCTTGTTGCCACGGTACGTTTCCTGGCCCTCACCTTAAAGCGCGACCGCGCCCGGGCCTATGACCGGCAGATGGTGTTCGACGAGGATGCCATGTTCTGTTTCGAAGACCCCGAGGAAGCGGAATACGCGGAAGACCGTCCGGTGTCCCCGCTTCCGGAGGCTTCGGGTCGGGGGCGTTACCGGCGAAGGTCCCTGAAGTCCCGGTTCGTCTTCCTGAGCCTGAAGTGCGCCTGGTCCGTGGACGACAAGGCTTTATTCCGCGCCGCGGAGACCCTGGGGGTGGACACCGCCGATCTCTGTCGGCGGGTGGCGGAAGCCCGGACCCGCACCTGCGTGATAAAGGACCGTTTTGAAACCCGCAAGGCGGCGCGGGACGCCTCCTGGGTCCGGCTGAGGATCCTGGAGAGGCGGTTCCTGAGGGAGGAGGATCCCTACGCCCGGGCGGTCTACCAGGAACGCATAGCCCGGGAACGGGAGCGGTTCCAAAAACGCCTGGAGGAGACCCGGAGGGCCCGCATCGCGGTCTCCAACCGGACGGTCGCGGAAGTGCTCGGGGTTCCCAAGGGAACGGTGGACGCGGGCCTTTTCCACGCGGCGCGAAGGATCCGGGACTTCCAACTCCAGGGCGAAAAAAGATAGACTGTCGGCATGGTTCTCTTCATCGCGACGAACAATGCGCACAAGGTGCGGGAGATGCAGTCCCTCTTTCCCGGCGTCCGCCTGGCCACGCCGGGGGAGAGGGGGATCGATTTTCGGTACGAGGAGACCGAGGAGAGCTTCCTGGGCAATTCCCTGGGAAAGGCGCGGGCCCTCTATGACCGGATAGGGGCGCCCGTCCTGGCCGACGACTCGGGCCTCTGCGTGGACGCCCTTGGGGGGGCTCCCGGCGTTCTTTCCGCCCGCTACGGTTCCGCCGGCTCCGGAGCCGAGCTTCCCGCGGACCGGAGGAACGACCTGCTCCTGGCGGCCATGAAGGGGCGCACGGACCGGGGCTGCCGTTTCGTGTGCGCCATGAGCCTGGTGATGGAGCCGGACCGTTTTTTTGCGGTCCAGGAAACCTGCGAGGGCCTGCTCCTGGAGGCGCCGCGGGGACGGGAAGGGTTCGGGTACGATCCCGTCTTCCTCCTGCCGGACCTTGGAATATCCATGGCGGAGCTTTCCCTGGAGCAGAAGAACCTCAGGAGCCACCGCGGAAAGGCCGCGGCGCGTATCCGGGCCGTCCTGGATTCCCTGGAGGGCGATCCCGGATTTCGGAGCGCGGCCTCATAAATACAAAAGCCGCCGGATTTCCGGCGGCTCTCCTGGTATCGTCCGACCCCCGAAGGGTAGTCGGAGTCTACTCCTTGATCCCGTACTTCCTGCGGAATCTCTCCACGCGGCCCGCGGTGTCTACGAGCTTCTGTTTCCCGGTAAAGAAGGGGTGGCAGGCCGAACAGATTTCAACCTGAAGATTCTTTACCGTCGAACGGGTCTCGATGACATTTCCGCAGGCGCACGTGATGGTGGTGAACTCGTACTTGGGGTGTATGCCCTTCTTCACAGCAAACCTCCGTGCGCTTCCTGCCGATTGCCTGAAAACCGGCCTTCAAGACGGCTTCCGATCGCCATCCTCAGTCGTTCCCGTTCACGGGAGTGTTCATGGACCTGAGGAAGGCCTCATTATTCTTACTTTTCATCATCCTGTCAATCAGGAGCTCCATGATCTCCACGTCGTCCATGGGATTGATGACCTTGCGGAGCACCCAGATCTTCTGGAGCTCCTCTTCCGTGAGAAGCAGCTCCTCCTTGCGGGTGCCGGATTTCTTGATGTTGAAGGCCGGGAAGGTTCGGCGGTCCGAGAGCCTTCGGTCCAGGTTGATCTCCATGTTGCCGGTGCCCTTGAACTCCTCG
>CAYTYG010000211.1:5517-5863 GCA_964441515.1 uncultured Treponema sp. | reverse complement strand
CTTTCTTGCCTACTACGGCCCTCCCACCCTGGACGGGTACGGCTCCACCGGGTTTGCTCCCATCGACTTTGACATCCTCGAGGGAATCGACGCTTCGGAGCGGGATCTGGGGAACGGCTGGGGTACCGTCGGTGCCCAGGCCGCCCTCGCCTATTCCCGTACAATCCCCGTCTTTGCCGGGGACGGCATCCTCTTCTCCGGGAACAGCTTGGAGATGATGGGCCGACTGGAGCTCAGCCCCGTCACCGTGGAAGCCTTCGCCAGCGCCACCCTCACCCCCATCGCCTTCCTCCAGCTCCAGGCAGGACTCGCCGCGGGCACGGGCTGGAGCCTCGGATTCACCGGA
>CAYTYG010000211.1:1723-5507 GCA_964441515.1 uncultured Treponema sp. | reverse complement strand
GCATAAATCCGACGGACAGCGCGGAACCCTTGAAGGAAACCCCCTTCGGGGGAGCCCTGTTCCGGGCCTGGGCGTCCGGAACCCTCCAATTCGACCTGGCCTCGGTGCTTCCGGGGGAATGGAACCACATCGTGGTCCAGGCATCGGCCAAGTTCGAGTACCGGATCAACACGGCGGCCGACAAGGGCGAGGCATGGCTCTGGCAGGCGGACGAGGGCATGAACTTCAACGGTTGGCGCCACCTGGGCTCCTATTTCTTGGGCTACCAGATGCCCCTCAAGCTGGACATGGTGGGAATCCTCGTGGAGACCGAGGGATACATCGGAGAAGTCCGGGACTACGGCCCCATGGCCACGTCCTGGGGCTCCGACTTCGTTACCCTCATGATAAGCCCCCTGGCCAACATCTCCTTCGACGAGAGGAACAGCCTTACCATCCTGGCCCAGTTCAAGAGCACCCAGGATTGGACGGACGGCTCGACCCGGGAACGCTCCTTCCAGCAGCGGGTCTACGAGGGGCGTCTCTTCCTTCTCAAGCGCATCGTCCTGAGCTACACGCGCCGGCTCCTGTGACAGTTACCGTAGGCCGAGAAACCCCGTGGACGGGAGCGAAAAGCCGGAGCCCTGCACCTCTCCATAGCCTTCCCGATACAAGGAGAACGCCCGCGGAGATCAGCCCCCGCCGGGATGCTCCCCCATGAGGAGGAGGGCTTTTTTTACCTCCGGGGCGTTCCTTTCATCCGTCAGCACCAGGAGCCGGTCGCCGGGCAGTATCTCCGTCCTCTCGTTCGGAAGGTGCTCGTCCTCCCCCCTTTCGATGCCGATGAGCAGGCAGTCCTGCGGCCAGGTGACATTTCTCACGGACCGGTGGGACAGGAGAGAGCCCTCGGATACCGGAACCTCCAGAACCAGCTTACGTCCCGGCATGGGCCGGAACCCCCCGGGATTCCGGACCAGCATCCGCTCCAAGAGCACGTCGTAGACGGGCCTGGATTTAAGGACGTTCCCGAAGACGAATGCGGCCAGGCAGCAGGCCACAAGGCTCAGGAAGTGGTTGAAGTTTCCGCTCATCTCGAGAATGAGAACGGCTCCCGTAATCGGAGCCCGTACCACTCCGGTGAAAAACGCGGCCATACCGAGGATCATGAAGTTAAGGGAGACGGAATTCTGCGCCCAGCCGAGTTCGGAGAGGCCAAGGCCGAACAGCTTGCCCGTCAGCGCGCCGCAGGCCAACAGGGGCAGAAAAATCCCGCCCGCGGTCCCCGTACCGTACGAGAGCGCGGAAAAGGCGATTTTTGCGGCCAGGAGCAGGGCCAGGAAGGGAAGCGCGGGGTTCTCCCGCCAGAGCTCCTCGATCAAAGCGTGGCCGCCCCCAGTAACCTCGACGAGAAAAAAGCTTAACGGGATGGAGGCCAGCAGCGCCATCGCGGGCCGTAGGACGGGGGGTATTCCCAACTCCGAATAAAGGTCCTGGGCCGCGTACAGGGAACGCTTGAAGACATCGCCCAGGATAGCGCACAGGATGCCCAGGAGAACCACCCAGGGCATCATGCCGGCCTCAAGCGGGACTATCGTATGGAAGTCGAACGCGGGCCCGAGGCCGAAGAACCGGCTGGCCACCAGGTCCCCGGCCACGGAGGCGCCCATGACGCAGGCGAGGAGAAGGGGCGAAAAATGCTTGTGCAATTCTTCCAACGCGAAAAGCACGCCCGCCAGGGGGGCATTGAAAGCGGCGGCCAAACCCGCGGCGGCCCCGCTCGTCACCAGGTATTTCCGTTCCACGACCGGGCGCCGAGCGACGCCGAGCACCCCCTTGCCGACATACGCGCCCACCTGGATGGAAGGCCCCTCCCGGCCCAGGGAGAGCCCGAATCCGAGGCTCAGGACTCCGCCCAGTATCTTCATGGGAAGCTCCGGCCACCACTCCAGACGCATGCGCCGCAGGAGGGCGCCCTTGATCTGGGGGATTCCGCTTCCCCGTATCATGGGACGCCGCAGGCTCATCCATCCGAGCAGAAGCCCAACCCCGACAAGCAGGACGATCCACCCGAGTATGGGTAGAACCGAAGCCGTTCGCAGGTACCGGTACACGGAAGCCCGGAGATGATCCGCCCTCTCCAGCAGGAGACGGAAGGTCACGACCACGAACCCCGAAACGGCCCCGATGGCGATGCTCTCCAGGAAAATGCCGATATGGGAGCCATACCATCTGGAAAGCGCATGTTTGATGCCTTGTGTTCCGTTTGCCATATCCGGATTGTATCTAATACCGCGGATTCGAGGCTACCCTTTTTTGCTTCCTGCACACACCTACCCCGGAGTATGCTGTTGTACCCGGAGGTTCTCCCCATGCTCGGATACCGCCACGCTTTCCACGCGGGCAACCACGCGGACGTGCTCAAGCACACGGTCCTATGCGGATGCCTGGCCTACATGGTTCAAAAGGACAAGCCCCTCCTCTACGCGGACACCCACGCGGGGGCGGGGGCCTACCGCCTATCCGAGGGCTACGCGGCCCAAAACCGCGAATGGGAAGCCGGGCTGGAGCGTCTTAAAGCCTATTCCCGCGGGGAAAGCCCGCCCCCGCTGATTGCGCGCTACCTGGAAACCGTGGACCAGTACAGGAAAGTTCATCCCGGGGAGTATCCCGGTTCCCCCGCCCTCGCGGCGGAAGCCCTGCGCCCCTCGGATACCCTTATCCTCTGGGAGCTTCACCCCGCGGACCACGCCGAGCTGTCTTCGCGCTTTCGCGTAGACCGCCGCGTCCGGGTTCGAAAGGAGGACGGCTGCACAGCCCTCAAGTCCGTCCTGCCGCCGCCTTCGCGCCGGGGGCTTGTCTTCCTGGATCCTTCCTACGAAGTCGGCTCGGACTACGACAGTACCCTGACCGCCCTGGAGGACGCCCTCCGCCGTTTCGCCACGGGAACCTTCGTCCTCTGGCATCCGCTTCTGGACCGTCCGGAGTCCCGGGGTTTTCCGGACCGGGTCCAAGGGCTTAGCGACCGACCCGGGCTGTACCTGGACATGCGGATTCGAGGACTCGCGCCGGGCGGCCGCGGCCTGGCGGGAAGCGGGATGGTCGTTCTCAATCCCCCCTGGCCCCTAGAGGCCGCCCTGCGGGAAGCCCTTCCCTGCCTTTGCAAAGCCCTGGGGCAGGACGGCTCCGCGGGGTGGGGCCTCCGGTCTTTCCCGTAGTGCGGCTCCGTAAGTTTTTTTCTGATTCTATCGGTAGAGTCTTGATTATTTCAAAAAAGGAACCCATTATGGTTCGATTTCTCTATCGAATCCCCTATTTCAAGGAGAAAGTTATGAAGAAGAGATTGGCATCCGGCTTGGCAATCCTGGCCATCGCGCTCCTGGCCTTCACCGGCTGCGCGGAAAAGGGTCCCAAGACCATCAAGATCGGCGTCGCGGGGGCCCATTCCGGCGACTTGGCCTCCTACGGCCTTCCGTCGGTAAAGGCGGCGGAGCTTGTCGTGGAGGACTGGAACGCCAAGGGCGGCGTTCTCGGCAAGAAGATAGAGCTCGTCATCGCCGACGATGTCTGCAAGCCGGAGGTGGCTACGAACACCGCTTCCAAGCTGGTCGGAGAGAAGGTCGTAGCCGTCATGGGCCACATCTGCTCGGGCGCCACCAAGAGCGCTCTCGGGATCTACAAGGATTCCAAGATCCCCTGCATCTCCCCTTCCGCGACGAACCCGCCCCTGACCCAGTCGGGCGAGTATCCCAACTTCTTCCGGACCATAGCCGCGGACAACGCCCAGGCCGAACTGGACGTCAACTTC
>CAYTYG010000211.1:0-1713 GCA_964441515.1 uncultured Treponema sp. | reverse complement strand
TGGGCTTGAAAAAGATCGCCGTCCTGCACGACAAGGGCGACTACGGCAAGGGCTTCGCGGAATTCGCCAAGGAATACCTGGACGCCGCAGGCGCAGAGGTCGTCGTCTTTGAGGGCATCCAGACGGGCGCCGTGGACTATTCCGCCATCATAAATAAGATCGCCGCGGCCGGCGCCGAGGCCATCATCTACGGCGGATACCATCCCGAGGCCTCCAAGCTCGTAAGCCAGATGCGCACGAAGGGCATGAAGACCATCTTCATCTCCGACGACGGAGTGAAGGACGACACCTTCATCAAGGTGGCCCGGGAAGCCGCCGAGGGCGTATACGCCTCCGGTCCGGTGGACACCACCAAGAACCCGCTGGCCATCAAGGCCACCGAGGACCACAGGAAGAAGTACGGCGAGGATCCGGGAGCCTTCTTCCTCAACGCGTACGCCGCCACCCAGGCCCTCCTGAACGCCATCCAGAAGGCCGGTTCCACGGATTACGACGCGGTCACCAAGGCCCTCCGCTCGGAGTATGTCGAAACCCCGTTGGGCAAGATCAGCTTCGACGCGAAGGGCGACGCCATCGGCGTCGGTTTCTCCGTCTACCAGGTCCAGAACGGCGTATACGTCGAGCTGAAGTAAGCGCCCCTTCCCGCGATGTTTCCGCATCGCACGATGTTTCCGCATCGCGGGAATCGGCGGTCCGGCACGGCGTATTCCCAATTCGACAGGGAAGTGGGGTGTCCCAAGAGCATCCGGCTTTTGGGCACCCCGCCTTGTTTCACGCTGCAACGACGGGATTCCATCCCGTCCCGGGCGCCGTTACGATCCGTACCTTCTTATTGAAAGGAGACGTTTAGGAACCGCCATGGACCTAAACTATTTACTACAACTTTTCATCTCGGGGATGACCCGCGGCAGCATTTACGCCCTGATAGCGCTCGGCTATACCATGGTATACGGCATAGTACAGCTCATCAATTTCGCACACGGCGAGATCTACATGATCGGCGCCTTCACCGCTCTTATCGTCGCGAACGTCCTGAACCTCTCCGGCATGCCGGGAGTGACCGTCTTCCTGATATCCATGCTGGTCGCCGTGGTCTATGCCGCCGCCTACGGCTACACCCTGGAAAAGATCGCCTATAAACCCCTGCGGAACGCGCCCCGGCTTTCGGCCCTGATCAGCGCCATCGGCATGTCCTATTTCCTTCAGAACTACGTCCTTCTCGCGCAGACATCCGACTTCGTCTCGTTCCCCTCGTTGATTCCGAAATTCGCCTTCCTCGCGGGCGTTTCGGACTTGCTGTCCTCCACGCAGGTGATCATCTTCGCCGTAACCGCCGTGGTCATGGTGCTTCTCACGGTGCTTATCAAGTTCACCAAGATCGGAAAGGCCATGCGGGCCACCTCACAGGACCGGACCATGGCCCTCCTGGTGGGCATCAACATCAACCAGATCATCGCGGTCACCTTCGTGATCGGATCCTCCATGGCGGCCATCGGGGGAGTCCTCATCAGTTCCCACGTGGGCCAAATAAACTTCTACATAGGGTTCCTGGCAGGGATCAAGGCCTTCGTGGCCGCGGTCTTGGGCGGCATAGGCTCCATTCCCGGGGCAGTCCTCGGGAGCTTCGTTCTGGGCCTCACGGAGAGCTTCGGGACCGGGTACATCTCCTCGGACTATGAGGACGTCTTCGCGTTCATAATCCTGGTTCTCATC
>CAYTYG010000210.1:0-5878 GCA_964441515.1 uncultured Treponema sp. | reverse complement strand
ATACGATGATACCTTCAAATAGTTTTTTCCGGCGGCCCGTTTCCCCGGCGGACCCGTTCATAGTAAGCTTCCGGAATGACGATATCATCCCGGGCGCGCGTGTTCCGGGCTTGCTGGATACTATCCCTTCTCTTCGCGTCTGTGGCCGTCCTGGCGGCATTGCGCATGGGCGCGGAATTCCCCGGGGCCGCTTCCAGGCTTCCCGGATTCCCCGCACCCAAGGGAGCGGCGGGGCCGGGAATCGCGCGGTACGCGGGGCTCCCCGCCTTGTCTTCGTCCGTCCTGTGCGCCGTCTACGGCATCTGCGTCCTCTTTCTCCTGTCCTTCCGCTACTCCCGTACGGTGTCCATGGAGCTTTTCTTCTTCGCTTTCTGGGCCCTGGCCTTGGCCGCGGAACCCCTGCGCCTGGAATCCCTGCGGGGGGCGGTTTTCGGAGCCTCCTTCCCGGAACGCAACATCATTACCCGGGCCATAGTATCCGCGCGCTTCCTGGGGGTGTTTTCCCTCTTCGCCGGATCCCTGTACGCCGTGGGATTCGACTCGGAAAAGCAGGAAACCTCGATCTCCGTGGTCCTGCTATGCTCCCTGGCCCTGGGAACCGGCCTTCCCGTGAATACGGGAAGCTTCGGGCCGGATCTTCTGCAGAGGATAGGCTACGGGGCACTCCAGGACTTTCTTTCCGGCGCGTGCTTCCTGGGGGCCTGCGCCGATTACCTGCTGGCGGTCCGAGTCACGGGGGAGAAGGGATACCGCGCGGCGGCGTTAGGATGCGCCCTGACCTTCCTGGGGGGCTTCCTGCTCCGCCGGTCCGCCTCCATGGCTTCCGTTCTTGCGGGCGCCGCGCTCCTTGCCTTCGGAACGTGGTTTTTTATAAGGAAAATCCACGCCTACTATCTATGGCAGTGATCCGCGGAAGAGGGGTCAGACGAAAACGAGATGGGAGGCCACGCCGACGACGAAGGGCAGAAGCAGGTTGTCCAGGTCCTTGGTCGGCACGGCTTCCGCGATCGTAGCGATCAAGGCCACGGCGAGGGAGCCCAGAGGATCCCCGGTCTTGCCGTACGCGGCGGCTCCCACGGCCAGGAAGCAGGTCAGGCTCCCCTCGATGGATTTACCGCCCGTATAGGGTATGCGGACAGTCCCGAAAAGACGGCCCACGAGGCTGGAAAGCCCGTCCCCGAAAGCCAAGGCGTAGATTGCTATGGACGCGGATGGTTCCGGAAAGAAAAGAAGGGAGATGAAAGCGCCCATGCCCAGGGTTACGGGCCCAAGGACGAACCGTCCGGAGTCCCTGCGCCGGGCGGCCAGGGCCGTCAAGCGGGAGACGATCGTCACCTCGTACCCGCGAAGTCGCAGCATCTCGCAGTACGTGTAGAAAAGTATCCCGGAGACTAGGAGCGCCTGTGTGACCGGAAGGTGGACGGCCGCCATGGTCGGCACGATCCCGACCAGGATGTGGATGCTCTTGCGGACCAGCTCCACCTGAATTTTTTCGGAGTATCGGCCCATACCGCTGCGGCCCGCGGCCAATGAAATAGCTTTTAGCATCTGGGATGTCCTTTCAAGTCTAATGAACTACATTTTCCGTGCCAGACTTCCTTCCCCTTCCTGTCGTTTTTATTGCCTTATAAGAAAAGAAATTATCCGCGCCTCAATCGCCCCGAACGACGCGTCTGTAAAAAAAACCATACACTCGTTTTTCATTTTCGCCTCGAACCTCGGAGTCCCGCGTTCTTGACAGGCGCCCTTGCCCCGGATATCATGCCTCCGTCTTCTCAAGAGCCCGGCTTGGACGATTAACTCAGCGGGAGAGTGCCACCTTCACACGGTGGAAGTCGTTGGTTCAAATCCAACATCGTCCAACCCGGGCTTTTTTACGCCCATACCCCATCCTGCTATCGCTTCAATCCCTGGGATACTTCATGCTCTTCGGAAGATCCGGGTAGATCGACAGGTCGATCCCCCTCTGGGGATGCAGGACGTAATCCAGGTTCAGATACCCCAGGTTCCGGTTCTCCGGCCGTATCATGGTTTTAGGGTCCCGCTCCAGGGAATCGAAATACCGCGAGGATTCAACGAACTGGGCCATGGCGCCGGAGCGCCTCTGCGCGTCTCCCATCCGGTTTCCGATCCGGAACAGGGCCACCCCCAGGTTGTTGGTGGAGCGCATCAGGAGGTCCACGATCTCCCCGTGGGAGGGCCGTACCTGGGGCTCCGCCAGGGCGAGCTGTTCCAGCTCGAACCGGAGCCTGTCCACCAACCGGGAATAGTACCCCTGGGCCGCGAAATAGTCCTGGCGCTGGAAAAGTACGTTCCCCGTGGAATACAGGAGGTAAAGGCTCTCCTCGGCGTCCAGGCCCGCGCGGTAGAAATCCTCCAGGGCGGCTTCCCACCGCTGCCGTCGGTACTGCACGTACCCCTGCTTGTACAGGGTTTCCGGGGTGACGTAGCCGTGGCTCTCCGCTTTTTCGTAGAGCGAGAGGGCCCCGTCCAGGTCGTCCCGCTGGAAGAACAGAATGTCCCCAAGGTTGGCGTAGGCCTTCCCGTGCGCGGCGTTCCGGGACAGCTGGCCCAGGCCGAGGGCTCGCTCGTACCTGCGGATGGCCCTCGTGTAGAAATCCTCCGCGGTGATGTATTCCTTGAGCTCGGAGTACCCCTCCCCGGAGCGGTTCAGCGCCTCCACCAGCATCCCGATCCGCCGGCCGGTCGGGTTCGGGACGGATTCCAGGATGCGTACGGTGTTGGCCAGGGCGACGCGCTCTTCCTCCGGGTTCTTGATATGGCGGTAATACCGGGAGAGTTCGTAGTGGACCTCCGGCACGGAGGGATCCGCCTTCACGGCTCTCAGGAGAATCCGGGAGACGTCCTCCACCTCGCCCCTGTCCAGGAGGTAGCCCCCCAGCTCGGCAAGGGTATCGGGGGAAACCACGGACTTGGGCTTGCCCACGAAGCCGTCCTTCAAGGTGCGGATCTCCCTCGAATTGTCCAGCCCCAGGACCCGGTCCGTCTTCAGGAACCACCGGAGCATCCGCTCCATGTAGGGATCCTTCTGGCCGTAGCGCTCGACCAGGGTGGAGTACTGGAGCCGCGCGTCCTCGAACAGGCGCTCCCCGCTTCGGCCTTCGCTCTCGGCCCACTCCAGGTAGACGTCCCCCAGGAGCAGGAGGGCGTCCTTGTCGAAGTAATTGCGGGCTTCGACGTAGGTCTTGAGCAGCCGGGCCGCCTTCGGGTAGTCCAGGCGGGCGCGGTACTCCATGGCCGCGTAGTCCAGGACCCCCTTCCGGTCGTTCGGCCACCGCAGAAGGAGAAGGTCGTAGCGCCGGGCCGCGGCCTCGAACTGGTTCTTGGCCGAGAAGGCCTCGGCGTACCGGTAGTACCAGCGCTTGTGCACCCAGATCCTGTCCGCCTGGTTGAAGGTCGTCTCCGCCTGGGGGAACAGGTCCTCCCGGATCTCCTCGTATCCCCGGCGGTAGATCAGCTCCGACCGTATCGGCCGGTAGACGAAGCGGTACCCGAGGAAGCCGAGCGCTCCGATCCCCAGGACCACGGCCAGCACCATGGCCGCGATGGGGGCGACGGTATGCGCCAGGATGTACCGGAGGCTGCCCTTCTCGGCCTCCAGTTCCGCACCGGTTCGCTTCTCGAAGCCCTTGGGAACGGAGATGGGGCGCTTCAGGATCCTGCTTGCGAGGTTCGCGGCCTCTCCCGGCGTTCCGCCTCTCACAAGGAGGTGCACCAGGCGGGACCGCTGGTCCTCGGTTCCCTTTTCCTCCGCGACGGCCTCTTCCACGGCCAGGCGAAGGTTCAGGGGGTACGAGAGCAGGGTATCCTGGAGCGAGTCGACCTCGACCTCGGAAAGGGCGACTTCCGGGGCGGGGCCTTCCTCCGCCTCCGGGGGCGGCTCCCGGAAGGCCTTCCCGGGGACACCTTCCCTGGACGGGCGGCCGCCCGCCTTCGGCTTGGCGGGGGCGGGAGTCTCGAACCCGGGGATGGAAAAATCGGAGGCTCCCCAGGCGCTCTCGAGATTGAAGTTTTCCGAGGGCGTAAGGTCGTTCTCCAGGGAAGCCAGCTCTTCGTCCAGGCTGCGGTCTCCCGGCCCGGCCGTGCTAAATTCGACGCCCGGGGCTTCGGCCCCTTCCAGGCTGAAGGAATCGAAGGCGTCGGCCTCCCCGGCCGGAGGCTCTTCCCCCGCGGGCAATTCCCCCAGCTCTTCCGGGGCTCCCGTCTCCGCGGCTGCGCCTTCCGGCTCCTCCGGGGGCAGGGCTTCCCCAAGAGCCGCGGCTTCCTCGGGGGCAGCGGACTCCTCGTTCCCCAACTCCGGAATGGAGAAGTCGAAATCCTCGAAGGAGGACTCCGGCGCCCCCGGTTCGTCCTTCCCGAGGAGGGAAAGCTCTTCCGGGCCCAGGGGAACTTCCTCGAAGGCGGGAGGCTCCCCGGCGGCTTCCTCGGCTTCGGGTACCTCCGGGATTTCGGGTACCTCCGGGATTTCGGGTACCTCCGGGATTTCGGGCGCCCCCGGTTCGTCCTTCCCGAGGAGGGAGAACTCTTCCGGGCCCAGGGGAACTTCCTCGAAGGCGAGAGGCTCCCCGGCGGCTTCCTTGGCTTCGGGCGCCTCCGGGATTTCGGGCACCCCGGGGGCTCCCGGGGATTCGAAGGGTTCCGGCGCACCGAAGGCATCCGGGGCCTCGAAGCCGAAGCTTTCCTCGGGGGCTTCCGACTCCGGTACGGCCTCGGTTTCCTCGGCCGGAAGGTCGGGGATCTCGAAGGCGGTAAGGTCGTCGACCATTCCGGGGACTTCCCCGGGCCGCTCCTGGGGGATGCCGAAGTCCGGTTCGGGCTCCCCGGGGCCGGCGGTCCCCAAGTCCCCCACCAAGCCCTCCAAAAGGCCCTCCGGGACCGCCGTCTCCTCCTCGGGGGCGGCGGTCTCCGGCTCGCGGCCGCCCAAGTCCGCCAGTCCCTCTTCCGCGGGCGTCCCGCCTAGACCCTCGAAGCCGGCCGAGGGCTTGCCCATCTCCTCCACCGCGGCGGGCTTTTCCCGGAGGAAAAAGTCTTCCGGCGCTTCCAGGCCGGAACCCAGGGGAGATTCCGGCTCCTCCATCCCGGGAAGAGGCTCCATGGTAAGGTTGTCCAGGAAGGACGCCAGGCCTTCCGTCGTTTCCCCGGCCGGGAGAACGGCGGATTCCGCTTCCGGGGATTCCATCAGCTCGGAGAGGTCGGCGGGAACCCCCTGTTCCGGGGGTGGTATATCCTCGTAGGATTCCCCCCACTTTTCGAGGAGTTCCGTTTCCCTTCCCAACGCGCGGATATCATGCTTGAAGCGTTCTATGTCGTGAAGGCTAGGCATAGTTTTCCACACCTATATTAACGGAACCTGGAACGTACTGTATAGGGAAATCGCTTAAGGTATCGGTAAATACCCTCCGATACAGTACTTGAGATACTATGAAGCGTACACGGATCCTGACACTCGTCCTTCTATTCCTCGCCCAGGGGGCTTGGGCCTTCCAGGTGGACTCCCTGACGCTGCACCTTCACCTCGCCGGCCTCCGGCGATCGGCGCCCCCCGAGGTCGTGGAGGGACACCTGGTCCTGACTACCGAGGGTCCGTATCGGTATGTGGGGGCTTCCTTCTCCCACGAGGAGTTCCGGCATATCCATTCCTTCGAGCGGAACCCCCACGGGCTCTTCGTCCTGGCGGTGCCCGTGCCCTACGAGACCCGGGGGCCCCTGAAATACCGCCTGATCGTGGACGGAATCTGGTGCCGGGATCCGGCGAACCCATCGGTCGAACGGGACTCCCGTACGGGAACCCTTTTTTCCCTGGCTGAAGTCCCCTTCCTTTCCTCCGCCCGGCCGGGCACCTGGAGGATCGTGGCCG
>CAYTYG010000209.1:0-5883 GCA_964441515.1 uncultured Treponema sp. | reverse complement strand
GCCCCCGCGGCGCAGCGAGGCGGGCGGGGCGCAGGATTCCCGTACGGACAGGCGGGTGGGAAGGAGTGTGCGGCCGGCGGAGGGCTTCTGCCCGTGGATGAGGTCCAGGATCATCTCCGCGGCCCGTTCACCCAGGGCCGCAGCGGGGAGGGTGACCGTGGTGAGGGGCGGGAGGACGAAGCGGCTGGGGAAGTCGTCGTCGAAGCCCGCCAGGGATACATCCCCGGGAACCTGAAGGCCTGCTTCCCGGGCGGCCTTGAGCGCGCCGTAGGCTATGGCGTCGTTACCCGCGAAGACCGCCGTGGGCCGGTCGGGCAGGGCCAGAAGCTCGGCCATGGCACGGGCCCCGGATTCCTCGCTGAAGTCGGCCCAGCGGACCGGCGCGTCGGACTCGGGGACCCCCGCCGCCTCCATGGCTTTCCGGAAACCCGCCAACCGGGCGGCCGAGGCGTGGTACGTGAGGGGGGCGTGCACGATCATCCCTATCCTCCGGTGGCCCAGGGACGCCAGGTAGGCTGCCGCGGATCGGGCGGAGTCCTCGTTGTCGATGTCGATCTGGAAGGCGTCCCCCCGGACGGTCCCGATCACCACCGCCGGAATCCCGGCCTCGGCCAGGGCGGGGATTCCGGCGTCGTCCTCCAGGGTGTTCGTCACCATGACCCCGTCCGCCTCCGCCTCCCGGACCCGGGGGACGATCTCGGAGCCCGGGGTGCCCTCCCCGCAGGGGACCAGGACGAATTCCGCCCGCCTCCGGTTTAGGACCGGGGCTATCCCTTCGATGAGCCTCAGGATGTACGCGTCGGAGTAGATGGAAGCGGAGTGGCGCACCACCAGGGCCACCCGGTGGCGGGACCTCTTGGCCAGCCGGGCCGCGTCCTCGTCGGGACTGTAGCCCAGGGCGGCCGCGGCCTCCCGGACCCGCCGTCGGGTTTCCTCCGGGATGATCTTGCCGGGTGTCGAGTTGAGGACGAAGGATACGGTGGTGCGCGAAACCCCGGCGGCGGCGGCAACGTCCCGGGAGGAGACCCTCTTCTTCTGCATTCCCTATTCCTTGACCGATCCCGCCAGCACTCCCCGCACGAAGTACTTCTGCAAGGAAAAGAACACCAGAAGCGGCAGGGCCATGGAGATGAAGGCCGCGGCCGTGAGGTATTCCCATCCGCCGCCGTAGGAGTTCACCATGTTCGCGATCGTCACGGTCATGGGAGCCACGTCCGGGGTCCCGCCCAGGAAGATCAGGGACACGAGCAGGTCGTTCCAGACCCACATGAACTGGAAGATCCCCAGGGAGGCGATGGCCGGTATGGAGGTAGGCACCACGAGGCGGAAGAATACCGTGGGATGGGACGCCCCGTCCATGAAGGCGGATTCCAGCATGGAGCCCGGTAGCTGCTCGATGAAGTTTCGGAGTAGATAGATCGAGAAGGGCAGCCCGTAGGCCGTATGGGCCAGCCACACGGCCAGGAAGCTCCCGGTGATTCCGATGCGGTTGAAGAGGGAGAGCACGGGTATCAGGGTCACCTGGATGGGCACGCCGATGAGCCCCACCACCACCAGGTAGAGGGCGTCCTTTCCCCGGAAGTCCATCCACGCGAAGGCGTAGGCCGCGTAGGCGGCAATGCACATGGGGATGAAGGTCCCCGGGATGGCCACCATCAGGGAATTGAGAAAGCTCGCTCCCATATTCGCGCGGGAAAGGACGTTGACGTAGTTGTCCAGGGTGAACCTCAGGGGCGCGCGGAAGGCCTCCCACCACCCGGAAATGGCGATCAGCTCCCGGGGCCGGAAGGACGAGACCAACAGCCCCACCGTGGGGAGCATCCAGAAGGCGCACAGGACCAGGACCACGGCGTTCAGGAGGGTGCGGGAACCTATCCTGCGCGCCCGGAATCCGATGCTTCGTTTAGCCATGGGCCTTCCTCCCCTGCCGGAACCGTTTGATGTTGACGACCACGACCGGCGCCACCGCCACCAGCAGGATTACCGCTATCGCGCTCGCGCGGCCGAAATTGCGGTAGTTGAAGAGCTCCTTGTACATGCGGTTGGCGATGACCTCCGTACCCAGGGAGCCGTTCGTCATGACGTAGACGACGTCGAAGATCTTCAGGACATTCACCATCAGGGTGGTGGCCACTACCGCGATGGTCGGGGCCGCCATGGGCAGGATGACCCGGAAGAAAATCTGCATCTCCCCCGCGCCGTCTATGCGCGCGGCCTCCAGGACCTCCGTGGGGATGCCCTTGAGCCCCGCCGAGAGAATGACCATGGCGAAACCCGTCCACATCCAGATCCCCACGATGATCAGGGCCGGGTTGTTGGTGGCCTTGTCGAAAAGCCAGGCCCTGGGCTCGAAGCCCGGGGACAGGGCCGAGAGGATCGCGTTGACCGTGCCGATCTGGGCTTCCCCCGCGGGCCGGTACTCGAACATGAACCTCCAGATGACCCCCGCCGCCACGAAGGAGATGGCCATGGGGATGAAAACCGCGGCCTTGGCGACGGACTCCCACCGCAGGCGCTCCGACAGGAGGGCAAGGATCAGCCCGAATCCCAGGGTGCCCGTCGTGAAGAACACGAGCCAAGCCAGGTTGTTGCGGAGCACGACCAGCATGGCCTTGTCCGTGAATACGTGGGCGTAATTCGAGAGCCCCGCGAACCCCGAAGCCCGGGCGTCCCGGAAGGACAGAACCAGGGTGTTAAGGATGGGGTATACGAGGAACACCGCCATCACGAGGACGGCCGGGGCTATCCAGATCCAGGGGCGGGGGCTGCGGGCACCGACTTTTCCGCGTATCCGGCGTGCGCGGAGTCCCAGGGCCGCCTCGGCCGCGTAGACGTACACCGCGATAAGGGCCGGGACGGCCAGGATCGCGGCCAGCAGAGACAGGATCTTCATCGCCACCTCCTTCCGCGGGGCGCCCGGAGGCCGGGCCTCCGGGCGTCGGAGCGGATGATTCGGCTACTTCTTGTACGCGTCCGCCTGCACCTTGTCCAGGTTGGCCAGGATGTCGTCCAGGGACTCAGGATCGTTAACGAAGGACAGGATGGCGCTCCAGAAGGCCTCGTTCATGGCCCCGGGCATCATGTCGGACGCGTCGAACACCACCATCTCGGCTTCGTTCAGGATGCGCGCCGCCTCCTGCGTGAGCGGGTCCTTGTAGGCAGAAAGGGGCACGGTCCGGTTGGTGGAGAGGGCTCCCGTGGCTGCCCAGTAGACCTGTCCTTCCGCGGAGGCCAGGAATTTCATGAACCGGCTCACGGCGTCGGTCTTTTTCAGGACCACCACGCAGTCCCCCGCGCCCTCCACGGCCTTCGCGAACTTGGGATTGATGGACGGGAAGCCGAAGAACGCGAAGTCCTTGCCGGCCTCGAGGGAGGGGAACTGCTCCTTGATGAATCCCTGGATGAAGCTTGCCTGCTGGTGGAAGAGGGCCTTGGCGGGGGTCTGGAAGACCGGGGCGTGGGAGGCCCCGAAATTCGTGGACAGGATGTACTGCTTGCCCCCGTAGACCATCTTGGGATTGCCTACGATCTTCCCGAAGTACTCGAAGGCCTTACGTACCTCGGGGCTGGTCCAGGCCAGGCGGCCCTCGTACCAGTCGTTGTAGAGCTTCGGCCCGTGCAGGCGGAGGAAGATGTTTTCGATCCAGTCCGTGCCGACCCAGCCGGAGGCGGAGCCGCTCTCCACGCCCAGTGCCCAGGGCGCCAACCCGGCCTCGATGGCCTTGCGGGCCGCCAGGTCCAGCTCTTCCCAGTTCTTCGGTACGGCGATATCGAGGGAGGACAGCTGGACCGGTTTGTACCAGACCAGGCCCTTGATCGCTCCCTTGAGATAAATACCGTAGAGCTTTCCGTCCACGGATCCCAGGTCGATCCAGCCCTGGGAGAACTCCTTGCGGTATGCCTCCATGTCCAGGATCCCGCCGAGATCCGCCAGCTTGCCGGCCTTGGCGAGTTCCACCATGGTTCCGGGATTGGGGAGGATGGCGATGTCCGGGGGGTTCCCGGCCTGGACCCGGGTGGTCAGGATCGCGTTGATGTCCCGGGTGCCCTCGAAGAGCACTTTGATCCCGGTTTTTTTCTCGAACTCCGCGGCGATCTGGTTCGTGAAGACCGCGGCCTCCTGGTCTCCCCATACCGCCATGACGGTCAGTTCCTTGACCTGTTCCTCTTTTTTCGCGCACCCGGTGAGGAAGGCGAGCCCGAGGATCAGGATCGCCGCAGCCGTGATTGTAGACAGCCGTTTCATGGACGCCTCCTATGACGTTTCAGCACGCGGGATGAATGGTTTAACGTGTTACTAACACGTGCCAGTAAAACGAGTGTACACCCGGTTTCCGGATCGCGCAAGGGAAAAATCAACCCCGGATGAAGTGGGGCATCTCGAAGGGTATCACCAGGGAGAGTTCCACCAACCCCGCGATACGCCCGGTCCCGTCTCTCCAGGCCGCCTGGTAGACGAGCTTCTTTACCCCCTTCTTCTCGATCGTGTATGTGTTGGGGTCGCCCGTTCGCAGGAGTTTCTCGATGATGCCTCGGGAGCGTTCGTTGTGGCAGGCCATCATGTTCCCTCCCACGAGGTCCCGGCCGCCCCTGTCCGCGTACACGTCCGCCGCCCTGTCGTTCATCCACAGGATGCGGTGTTCGAGGTCCGAGACCGTGACGGCTCCCGGGAACGAGGTGACCCAGTCCGGCATTTCCATTTCTTCCTCCTCAGGCTCAGGGCGGAGCTCCCGCCCTGAGCCCCTGCGCCAGGATACCCCCGGAACCGTCGCTTGCCATCCCCTTCGGGTGGGAATATCATTACCCGAGATGCTGCCGCAAAGATCGGGGGACGGATGGCGGACGGAGAGAAGAGCTGGGAAACCAGGAGCGCGAAGAAAATACGGGATTTCGGGATATTCCAGGCTACCCAGGTGGAGCGGTTGGGGCCCCACGGCAAGACGGGCCAGTTCATCGTCCTGGACGCGCCGGACTGGGGCGTCGCGGTGCCCGTCCTGGAAAGGGGCGGACGGAAGTTCTTCCTGACGGTGCGGCAGTACCGGCACGGCTCCGGCAGGGCGAGCGTCGAATTCCCCGGAGGTATCATCGAGCGGGGGGAGGACCCGGCGGCCGCGGTCCGGCGCGAGCTTCGGGAGGAGACGGGATACGAAGCCGGAAAGCTGACGTTCCTGGGCGAGGTCTCCCCGAACCCGGCGATCCTCACGAACCGGTTCCATATCTACTTGGCGGAGGATCTCCGTTGCGCCGGGGAACAGTGCCTGGACGAGAACGAACTCGTGGATATCGAGGAGATAGGGGAGCGGGAGTTCCTGGAGCGGCTCGGCCCCGCCCCCTACGACCACGCGCTCATGTCCGCGGCCGCTTTTCTGTATGTCCGGCACAAACGCATGTTGAAGACTTAGGATTTAGATGGGCCGCGGCCGGGAATTCCCCGCGGCCGCTTTTCTGTATGTCCGGCACAAACGCATGTTGAAGACCTAGGATGTAGATGGGCCGCGGCCGGGAATTCCCGGGAACGAAAACGGGACAAAAAAATCCCGGAACTTGCCAACCGGGTGGAATTCCCCTATACTGGCATATAGAATATAATTCCTTTTCTTTCATGAAATTGGACCTGCTTCCGTTTTGCGGAACCAGTCGGGCGCTCGGGGACAGGACTGTCCCCTGACGATCACGAGGTGCCATGCAAGAGACGAATACGGGAGTATCCAAGGGCGCGGATCCGAAACTGTACGCCGAATCCCTATCCGCCCTCCGGGATTTTATCATCGGGAATGTCGTGTTCCTGGGGGAGATACCCAGCGGGGCGGTTACCTTCCAGTCGGACGAGGCGACCGATTCCGTCGATTATTCCCTCCGGGCCAAATACTTCGGGGAGCGGCT
>CAYTYG010000208.1:0-5910 GCA_964441515.1 uncultured Treponema sp. | reverse complement strand
GATGGGACAGGCTCGTCGAGGGTTCCGAGGTATCCGCGCGGTTCTGCTACACCTCCGTGGGGGACCCGGGGGGCCTCCGGGAGAAAATCGGGGAGAAACGCCTCGAGAACCTGAGGGAGGAGTACGCCGCCTTCATGTCGTCCTGGGCGGCGGAGTGCGGGGGGATATCCTGGATGAAAGCCACGGAGGGCTGCCTGCTCCTCTTCCCGGAGACGGACGAGGGCGCGAACCCCATCCTGGCCGCCTTCCGCCTCATCCTGGACCGAGCCCTGGTGGGGTACGAGGTTTTCCGGCTCGAGGTGCCCCTCACGTTCCGGTTCGCCTTCCACTCCGGCAAGACCCTCTGGCGCCGGCCCGGCGCCACCGGGACCATAGTCTCCGGGGACGTGAACTTCATCTTCCACATGGGGTCCCGGTTCAGCTCGGACGGATGCATCACCCTCTCCCTGGACATGGAGGGCTCCATACCGGTCCCGCTGCGGGACCTTTTCGTGCCCGCGGGGGATTTCGAGGGCCGCCGCGTCCTGGCGAGCCGCAGGTTCCGCGACTGAAGAAGGCGCTCGCCCGGGTACTCCGCGCCCTTCCCTTGTCAATCCGCCCCATGTCCGATACCCTTTTCCCATGAAAGGTATCATAGTAGCCGCGGGATACGGCACCCGCTTCCTGCCCGTCACCAAGACGGTCCCCAAGGAGATGCTCCCCCTCCTTACCAAGCCCAGCATCGCCTTTGTCGTGGAGGAATTCGTCGCCTCCGGCATCACGGAGATCCTGATCCTTACGAGCCGACGGAAAAAGGCCCTGGAGGATTGGTTCGACCGCGACCCCGAGCTGGAGGAGGTCTTCCGGAGGGAAAATGCGGAGGCCAAGCTGGCCCGCATCCTCCCTCCGGAGGCGAAGATCTCCTTCGTTCGCCAGCGGGAGATGCTGGGGATAGGGCAGGCCCTCCTCCTGGCCGGGCCCTGGCTGGGCGGGGAGCCCTGCGTCGTGGCCTACCCCGACGATCTGCACTTCGGGAAGCCGCCCCTGGCCCGGCAGCTCATGGAAGTCCACGCCCGGACCGGATGCTCCGTGCTCTCCGCCCTGCACGAGAGCGGGGACGTCTCCCGCTACGGCGTCCTCGATCCCGACCCGGACGGGATCCACGTGCGCGGCTTCGTGGAGAAACCCTCCCCGGGCACGGAGCCCAGCCACGAGATATCCCTGGGCCGCTACCTCTACACCCCCGAGTTCTTCGACATCCTGGCCGAGGGCTGGGCCCGGCATACGGGCGGCGGGGAATACTTCCATACGTACGCCCTGGAGAAGCTGATAGCCGCCGGGAAGGTCGCCTGGACCCGGGCAACCGGTACCCGGCTGGATATCGGCGATCCCACGGGATATTTGGCCGCCACGCTCCGCTACGCATGGGCGGATCCCGTGTACCGCGGGGTCATCGAGGCCTTCATCCGGGAAAAGACCGGGGACGACCCTTGCTGACCTGGGGATACTCGGGTCCCGGGGATATCCTCTTCGGGGAGGGCGCGGTCCGGGAGCTGGGGAAGCGGGCGGCCGCCCTCGGAAGCCGGGCCTTCGTCGTCACCGGCCGGGACCCGGACCGCGCCGAGGAAGCCCTGAAGAGCCTTCGCGCGGCGGACCTGACGGTCGGCGTGTTCCCCTCCTCCGGGGAGCCCACCTTCGAGGCGCTCCGGTCCGCCCTGGCCGCGGCTCGACGCTTTTCCGGGGAGGGCGGGGCCGCGGTCCCCGGACAAGGTTTCCTCGTGGTGGGAGTCGGCGGGGGCAGCGCCCTGGACCTGGCCAAGGGAACGGGCATCCTACTGGCCAATCCCGGCGATCCCCTGGACTATGCCGAAGTCATTGGAGCGGGAAAGCCCTTCGCGAACCCGTCCCTGCCCGTGATCGCGGTTCCCACGACGGCCGGTACCGGGAGCGAGGCCACGAAAAATGCGGTGTTCGCGGACCGGAACCGGGGGGTAAAGGTCTCCCTCCGTTCCCCCTCGATGTTCCCCCGCCTGGCTTTAGTGGACCCCGGGCTCTGTTTTAACCTTCCTCCCGACGTCACGGCCTTCACCGGTATGGACGCCCTCACCCAGGTGCTGGAGCCCTTCGTCTCCGTAAAGGCGAACCCCGTGACGGACGCCCTCTGCTCCGCGGCCCTGGCCGAGGTCGTCCCCGCGCTACGAAAAGCGTTCCGGGACGGGGCGGACCGGGAGGCCCGGGCCGTCCTTTCCCGGGTTTCCCTCTTCGGCGGCCTGGCCCTTGGGAATTCGGGGCTGGGGGCGGTGCACGGCTTGGCCGGCCCCCTGGGCGGGCGCCTCCCCGTCCCGCACGGGGCCGCCTGCGCCGCCGCCCTGGCCCCCGCGGTCCGGGTGAACCTCCGGGCCCTGCGGGAACGCGCTCCGGACAGCCCGGCCCTCGGGCGCTACGACCGGGCCGCGCGCCTTTTATCCGGACGGGACGAGACCCGGGCCGGGGACCTCCCGGGGCTCTTGGAGGACCTTGTCGGGGAACTGGTCATCCCCGGACTCCGGGACTACGGCCTTGCCGGGGACCACATACCCTCCCTGGCCGCGGACGCGGCGGCCTCCAGCTCCATGAAGGGAAATCCCGTCCTGTTGACCCCCCCGGAGATCGAGGAGATCCTCCGGAGTTCCTTGTAGCTCGGCAGGACTCCGACTTTCGCAGCGCCCGCGGTATGCTCTAGGGCATGAACCGCGCTATACGCCTTCGGACGGCCCCCCGGGCCTTACGTATCATCATCCTCGCCGCCCTGGGTCTCCTTGTACTGGCATCCTGCTCCACCACGAGCGGCGGCGCCTACCAAAGTTCCGCGGAGGGGGATTCCTCCGCCGCGGCCATAGCGGCCCGGAGGAAGAGGGAATCGCCGCCCTCCTCCCCGGACGACTCCTCCGGGGGGGGCGGCCTCCTGGCCCTCTTCTTCGCCCGGGACGACCCCCCTCCCCCCGGGGGCTGGATCGAGGTTGCGGGGCTGCCCGAGGGCGCACGCCTCTACGTGGACGGCTCCTCCGTCCGGGGGCCCACGGTCCGGGCGGACGAGGGGGACAGGGAGGTGCGGGCCGAGGCCTTCGGGTACGAACCCTGGTCGGAACGGGTCTATGTCCTCCGGGATCAGACGATCCGGCTGGAAGCCTGGATGACGCCGGCCCGTTTCCGGTTCGAGTCCCTGGAGGCGGCCCCGGCGGCCTTCGATCCCGAGGCGCCCGGCACGTTCGGATCGACCCTCCTGGAGTGGACGGCCGCCGCGCCGGGAACCGCGGCGCTCTCGGTCCTGGACGAATCCGGCCGGGTGATCTACGAATCCCGGGGCATAGCCGTCGATTCAACCTACGGGCGCGCGCGCTGGAACGGATCGGACGGCTCCGGAAGGCCCGCCCCGGCCGGAGAGTACACGGTCCGGATGGAAGGCGCGGGGGGCGACGGGACGGAATCCTCCCTGGAGGCGTCCGTGTCCTTGACGCCCCGGTCCGGATCCGCGCGCTACTCCTCCCTGCACGGCGGATTTTCCGGGGCCCTCTTCGCCCCGGACGCCCGAGTGCTCCCGAAAGGCCGCTTCCAGGCCTCCGCGGGGGCCTATGCCCTTTCGACCCCGGAAAACAGCGACGGCCCCGCCCGCATGCCCGTCTTCGCGGGAGTCCGGGTCGGCGGGCTCCTCCGGGAGACCTCGGAGCTCGCGGTATCCGCCATGGCCGTTCCCTACCTGGGGTATACGGGGTACGACCCCTCCTGGGGTTCCCTGGCCCTGTCCCTGAAGACCCGCATCCTGGACGGTCCGACCGCCGCGGCCTTCCTCCTCTCCGCTTCCTTCGCCAGCTTCCTGGACCCGGCGTCCTCGGGCACGCCCCCCGACTGGGACGGCCCGGCCCGCTACCCGGGGCTGGGGGCGGGCCTCGTCCTGGAGACCGCGTCCAGGTACGCCCGTGCCTTCGCGAGCGCCCAGGTTATGGCCTCCACATACTATCCGGGTTGGGCGGACGGTCGATGGGAGACCCCGGGGCTCTTCGCCTGGGCCTACGGCAGGCTGGGCCTGGAGATTCTTGTGTCGGGCTTCCTGGGCGGGGACCTGACCGCGGCCGTCTCGGCGGCGGCCCGCACGGAACCCTTCGGGACGGGGGCCGGGTTCCGCCCGCCCCTTTCCGCGGGGGCGGAGCTTCACTGGTACGCCCCCGATTCCGGCCTCGTGCTCTCCGCCTACGCCGCGGGGGAGTGGGCGGGCTTTACCAGCTGGTATTGGGCGGGGGGCCTGGGGATAGGGTTCGCGCTCTAGAGGCAGCCGCCCCGTGGTCCGCAGCCGGGGCTTCCCGAAAACACGACGAGACCCGCGAGAGCTTCGCCGCCGCGAGTTACCGTTCGGGCGGTGCCCGAACGGTAACTCGCGCTACATGCCGCAGGGGAAAAGCGAACCCTGCTTATCCCGAAGCCGGCCGGAGATGGTGGCGGTTATCGCCCGGAGGTCCTTCGACTCCTCCACGAAGTCCAGGCGGTCCCCGGGAACGACCAGGACCGGGGCTAGGTCGAAGGACTCGATCCACTCCTCGTAGAGCCGGTTGAGCCCGGCCAGGTACCCGTCCGGGATGGAAGCCTCGAAGTCGCGGCCCCGCTTGGCGATGCGCTTTTTCAGAGTGGGGACGGAGGCTCGCAGGTAGATCACCAGGTCCGGCGGGGGCAGGAGACCCGCCACGGTGCGGTAGAGCTCCAGGTAGGTGTTCCAGTCCCGGTCGCTCATAGTCCCCTGCTCGTGGAGGTTCCGGGCGAAGACCTCGGCGTCCTCGTAGATGGAGCGATCCTGCACCACCGAGCAGGGGTCGTCCATCAGGGCCCGGTGGGCTCGGACGCGGTGGGTCAGGAAAAAAAGCTGGCTCTGCAGGGCCCAGCGCCCCATGTCCGCGTAGAAATCCGCGAGGTAGGGATTCTCCGCGACGGGTTCGTAATAGGGGCGGAATCCCAGGCGCTCGGCTAAAAGCCCCACGAGGGTGGACTTGCCCGCTCCTATGTTCCCGGCCAGAACCAGGTACTTCTTCATCCCTCCCCCGAGCTCAGCCGTCCGGCTGCTCCGGAATCGACGAGCGAAGCTCGTCGCCCTGAAGGCCGCGCATCGCGCGGCCTTCAGGCCCGCCTCTTCTTGACGTCCTCGGCCTTGCGGGAGATGCGGTTCCAGACCCCGGACAGCCCCATAGCCTTCTTGGCGGCGGTCAGGGTGGCCCGGGCCTCCCCGCGCATCCGCATCGTGCCGTCGTAGACGACCTCGTCCGCCAGCCCGGGCTGCGACTCGTACTTCGCGCGGCGCTCCCGGAGGGGATCCAAGAAGGCGTTCAGGGCCTTCGCCAGCTTCTCCTTCACCTCCACATCGCCGACCTTGCCGGCGCGGTACCTGGTTTTGAGATCCTCCACCTCGGCCTTATCGGGGTTGAAGGCGTCGTGGTACTGGAAGACAGGGTTGCCCTCCACGGTGCCGGGGATGTCCGCGCTTACGCGCTTGGGGTCCGTGTACATGGAAAGAACGCGCTTGCGGACCGTTTTCTCGTCGTCCGAGAGGTAAATGGCGTTGTTGAGGCTCTTGGACATCTTGGCGTTGCCGTCCAGGCCCACCAGGGAACCGAACTCGCTCTCCAGGACGTCGGGGACCGGGAACACCTCGCCATAGAGGTTGTTGAACCTCCGGGCTATCTCCCGGGTAAGCTCAACATGGGGGACGTTGTCCTTGCCCACGGGCACCAGGTGGGCGCGCGGAAGGAGTATGTCCGCGGCCTGGAGCACGGGGTACCCCAGGAGCCCGAAGGGCATCTCCTCCAGCCCGGCGCCCCGGGCCATCTCCTTCAGGCTGGGTATGCGCGAGAGACGGGGCACGGTGACCAGGTCCTCGCTGGTCATACGCTCCTCCACACGTAGGCTCAG
>CAYTYG010000207.1:0-5931 GCA_964441515.1 uncultured Treponema sp. | reverse complement strand
TCGCGACCTCCGTCTCCTACGCGGTCATCGGGGTCAAGGGCGAGAAGCTGAACCCGAACATCTACCAGGTCCGCGCCCTTCCGCGCCGGATCATCCTGCCCGCGGAGCTCGTGACCCGCGCCAACGCCAAGGACTTCTACGTTCCCGAGGCTCCTTTCTGAGAAAAAAAGGCTTGGAATCCTAGGACGGACAGGATAACGGGATGAAGAACGGATTAGCAGGATAAAAGCTTGACAGGTTAGGGAATACCAAACCTTATCCTGTTGATCCTGCCCGATCCTGTTATCCTGTCGCTATTTTTCGTGGTTTTTCGTTGCATCGGAAGGTTCCTTCCTGGGTTTATCTGGAGGTGAGGCGTGAGCTTGAAACTCGGCATAGTCGGCGCGGGCGGGATGACGCGGTACCATATCCCCGGCTTCCGGAGCGCGGGGGCCCAGGTCGTGGCCCTGGCGGATCCCAGCCCCGAGGCCCGGGAGAGGACGGCCCGCGCGTACGGCATCGACAGGACCTACGCCGGCCTGGACGAGCTCCTGGAAAAGCACCGGGACCTGGACGCCGTCTCCATCCTGACGCCGAACAAGTTCCACGCGCCCCTGGCCGTGCAGGCCTTGCGGGCGGGGAAGCACGTCTTCTGCGAGAAGCCCCCGGCCCTGGACGCCGCGTCCGCGGAGCGGATGGCCGAGGAGGCGAGGAAGGCGGGCAGGCGCCTCCAGTTCAACTTCAACAATCGCGCCCGCCCGGAAGCCTATGCCCTCATGGACTACATCTGCTCCGGCGAGGCCGGGGACATCAATTCCGCCCAGGCCGTCTGGGCGCGCCGCGCGGGCATACCGGGCTTCGGCGGGTGGTTCACGGACAAGTCCCTCTCCGGGGGGGGGCCCGTCATCGACCTTCTGCACATGCTGGACCTGGCACTCCACTTCATGGGCTACCCCGAGCCCGAGTGGGTCCTGGCCCAGACCTTCCGCGACTTCATGGGAAACCCGGACTTCAAGGGACCCTGGGGCATCGCGGACGTGGAAGGCGGCCGGACCGACGTGGAGGCGGCCTGCCACGGTTTCGTGCGCTTCCGCACCGGCCAGGTGCTCTTCGTGCGGTCCTCCTGGGCCGAGATGACGGAGCGCGAGACGGCTTCCGTAGTCTTCCAGGGAACCAAGGCCGGCGGCATGATCGAGCGGCTCTTCGGCGTGGACGGGATCGACGAGACGAGCACGGACCGCTGCGAGCTCTACACGGTGGAGCACGGGCGCCACGTCAACCGCTCCGTGATCGTGAAGCGGGACGACGCCATGGGACGCCTGCGGTCGGCCCAGAACTTCGTCCGCTCCCTGGAGGGCTCCGAGGAACCCCTCAACACCCCCGAGGAGGCGGTGAAGCTCATGAAGATCGTGGACGCCCTCTACGCCTCGGCCGCTTCCGGGGCCCCGATCCGTATAGGGGCCTGAACCGAACCCCCGGAATCAACCACGGAGAGCCCGGAGCGCACGGAGAAGGGCGCGGGTAGGACGATCGAGAGGATGGATAGGCCCGCCGCGGAATTTGGGCCCCGCAAAAAGGACAGGGTTTTTCCCCCCGCTCTTCCCAGGTCGCGCCGGACCCGGATCGCGGCCTTTCAGGTTCCCAGGCAGCGAAGAAACTCCACGAGCCAGGAGCGGTTGTCCGCGCTGGCGTAGCTCATGCGCCCTCCCATGCGGCTGAAGGTCTTGCAGTAGCGCAGGTAGTAGGCCGCGCTGTCCTGGGGAGGCTCCCGACCCGAACTCCAGTCCCAGGCCGACTCGGCCAGGTCCACCACGTGGATGGAAAAGTCCTCGATCCTCCGGCCCTCCCCGCGCGCCACGTTGCGGGCCATGGAAAGGGACTTCTCGAAGATCATGGGGGACATGACGGCGGACCCCACGGAGAGGTAGACGCCTCCCTCCAGGCGGGAGACCGAGTCCGCGAAGGCCAGGAAATCCCTCTCCGCGGTTCGGCCTATGGGGGAGCCGCGGCTGGCGGGGTGGGCGTAGATGATGTCGTGCCCGAACATGGGATGGCAGGTGAAGGGAACCCCCGCGCGGTACGCGGCGGCGGCCAGGGAGTACTCGGCGCAGGGATGGTCCACCCGGAGGAAGCCCCCGGGCAGGGGGAAGCGGCGGAGGAGGGCCCGCAGGTCCGCGGCGGCCGCGGCGCGGGTCAGATCCTCCTCGCCGGCGTCCTCGGCGGCGCCGGCCGTTACGGCCCGGGCCAGCTCCGCGTCCGTGGGAATCGGAAGCCCCCCCTCGGCCACGAGGGCGCCCGCGGACTCCCCGTAGCCCAGGCCGCGCCAGGCCCCCACGGCCAGGGCCAGGTTGAGGTAGGACCCCGTCTCCTCCCAGATCCCGAACTGGCCCTCGGAAACGTAGCGCCTCACGTCCTCCCCGGAACGGCCCTGGAAGGCGAACTCCCAGTCGTGGATGATGCCCGCGCCGTTCGTGGCGAAGTGGGTCACCCAGCCTTGGTCCATGAGCCGCATCATGAGCCGGGAAAGCCCGTTCTTGATGGAGTGGGCCCCGAAGGCCAGGATGACCGGGGCTCCCCGGGCCCGGGCGGAGCGGGCTTCCCGGGCGGCCGCCTGGGCGTCCCGGGCGGCCTCCGGGGAGAGGGCTCCCGCGAAGGCGGCGGGGTCCACGCTGTCCCGGCGTATGTCCAGCTTGTTCACCCGCTCCGCCAGGGGCCTCACTCGGATTTTCGTTCGGTCGAACAGGTTCTTCACGGGTTCTGCTCCTTCCAGAGTTCCAGGGCGCCGAAAAGCTCCTCCGCCCGGGCGGTGCCGGTGGCGGCCAGCTGGCGCACGGTCACGGAGGCCACCAGGTTGCCGACCAGGGCGGCTTCGGCGGGAGCGGCCCCGGACGCCAGGGCCAGTACGGCCCCCGCGGAGAAGGAGTCCCCCGCGCCCGTGGGATCCACCGGGCCGGCTACACGCACCGCGGGAATCCGTACGGGCTCGGCGCCCCCTACCCAGACCCCCTTGCCCCCCGCGGTTGCGAAGACCCCGGCCCCGGCGCGCCCTTCCATCCCCGCCAGGGCCCGCAGGACGGCGCCGTCCGGAAGCTCGGCCCCCGGCTCGGGGTTCGGGATGCCGGCCAGCTCGAACTGGTTCATCTTGAGCAATAGGCCCCGGAATTCCCGGATGCGCCTCCGGGAGTCCGCCCAGGCCGTCAACCCGGGCCGGGAAGCCAACCCCTCGGCCAGGGCTTTCACCACCGCCGGGGTTACGGCCCCGCAGCCCGGGGCCTCCACCTGGTCCAGGACGATGAGTGCGTCCGCCTCGTCCAGGATCCGTGCGAGGGAGTCCAGGACGGCCTTCTCGATCTCCGGCGGGGTGGGGACCCGGTTCTTGACGTCGTAGCGGGAGTGTTCGCCCTCCAGCCCCGGCCGGCCCCGGTCCCGGGGCTTCAGGTACGCGGGGGTGCGGCGGGACGGGTCCGTGTGGAGGTGGGAGATATCCGCGCCCAGGGCGGCCAGATCCCGCCGGAGCTCCCAACCCTCGCCGTCCGCGCCCGTGAAGCCCACGGCAATAAGGCGCCCGGCGCCCAGGGCCGCCAGATTGTTTACCACCGTGCCCGCCGCCCCCGGGGAGTGGCGGACTCCCACGACCTGGTGGGCCGTGAGCCCCGTTTCCAAAGAGGATTCGGCCAGGGAGGGGTCCACCTCCAGGTACTTGTCCAGGAAGTAGTCGCCCAAGACCGCTACCCTAAGGCTCCCGAAGCGTTCGATCAGCCCGGCAAGGCGCCCGGCGTCGAACCGGGCCAGGGCGGGGATCACGGCCGCCCTCCCCGGGCTCCCGCTTCCCCGGGCCGCGCCTCGGGCTCCCGACCGTCCCATAGATAGGCCACAAGGGCTTCGGCGTCCGCGTAGTCGGGTATCACGATATCCGCCCCCGCTCCAACCAGCCGGGCGCGCTTCCATTCGTCCGGCCTCCCGGAACGGCCCGCCTCGTCGCTGGCCACGGCCACCGCGACGCCCCCCGCGGCCTTGCAGTCCGCGATCTCCACGTACCCGTCCCCGAAGGCCGCCAGGCGGCTTCCGTCCACGCGATTCTCTTGCAGGATGCGGCGGATCACCATCTCCTTGGAGAAGGAGGCGTAGTCCGCCAGGGCGCCGTAGATGCGTCCCGGGGCGTACTCGTCCAATCCCAGGAGGGCGGCCTCCTCCAGGACGTATTCCTCGTCCGTGCCGGAGGCTATGTAGACGGCGGCCCCCCGCTTTCGTATGAGCCGGAGGATCTCCAGGGAGCCCGGGATAAGGGCGTCCCCGCGCGGAAGGGAACCGTCCGCCAGGGCTTTCCGGCGGGAGTCTATGCGGGCCATCAGCCGGTCGTGGTACTCGGCCTTGTAATCCCGGGGATCCCGGGGATCGCCGCCCCGGGCGCGTATCTCCTCGGCCAGGCGCATCATCTGGTAGATGGTCTGTTTCCCTGTCAGCTCGGTGACGAAGTCCCGGACCAGGGCGGTCACGGACGCCTCGGTCTCCCCGGCTCGCGCGCAGTCCAGGAGTTTTTCGGCCAAGAGGGGCACCATGACCTCCATCCAGCCCTCCCGGATGAGGCTCAGGGTGCCGTCGAAGTCGAAGAGCACGTGCTCCGGGGGGGAGCCCCGGGGGATGTCCCGGACGATCTCGATGGAGGTTCCCGGAAGGAAGCGCGTGCGGACCGGGAGGGGCCATTCCTGCCGGTAGTCGCGCTCAGCCATGGACCGCCCCGGGGCCCGAAAAGTCTCGTTTCACGTTGTCCGCTCCTTGCTTACGGGTATGGGTGGAACGCCAGGGAGGCCGCGCCTACGAGGCCGGCGTCGTATCCCAGGGCGCTCGGAAGGATTCTCAAGCTTCTCTCGCGGCCTCCGAAGACCAGGGAAGGCAGGTTTTCCCGGATCACGGGCTCCAGGACGTCGAAGGCCCCCGCCACGCCCCCTCCCAGGAACAGGGCCCCGGGGTCCAGCAGGTTGAAGACGGCGGCCATTCCCCGGGCCAGCATTTCCCCGGCACCCCGGACGACCTCGAGGCATATCGGATCCCCCTGTCGGGCGCCCTCCGCCACGGCGCGGGCGTCCATGGCCCCGCCTTCCAAGCGGCCCAGGAACCCGCGATCCCCGTCCTTCCGGGCGTCCAGGAGAGCCCGGGCCCGGCGGCTCCAGGCGGGCCCGGCGGCCTCGGCCTCCAGGCACCCGCGGTTTCCGCACCCGCACTCCCGGCCCCCGGGATTCACCACCAGGTGTCCGATCTCCCCGGACAGGGGGCCGCCCGGGAAGCGTCCCTCCGATAACACGGCCCCGCCTATGCCGGTGCTGACGGTCATCCAGAAGAAGGAATCCAGTCCGGAGGCCCCGCCGAAGCGAGCCTCTCCCCAGGCGCAGGCGTTGACGTCGTTCTCCGCGAAGACCGGGAGCCCCAGGGCGTCGCGGACCATGACGCCGAAGGGAACGTCCCGCCAGCCCGAGGAGGGCGAGCGGAGGAGAACCCCGGATCCGCGATCCACGATTCCCGGCAGGGCCAAGCCCACGGCCTCGGCCGGGCCCGCCGAGGCCAAGACCCCTCGGCTGAGCTCAAGAATTGACGCGAGGGCCTTCCTCGGCTCCCCGAGGGGCGTACGCGCGGCATTTCGGGACAGGATGCCCCCGTCCGCGGCTACCACGCCGACCGCCGTCTTGGTTCCTCCCATGTCGATCGCGAGGACTCGCTCCATGATCCGTATTCTGCCCGGACCCGGGCCGTTCCGCAAGGAGGGGATGGAGCTTCCCGGACGCGGAACTCTATTAAGCTCTAGGGAGGCGGGGGCGATTTTTCCGTTGCGCAGTCCGTGCATTGGTCCTACAATTAGGCCAGATGAGAGAACGAACCGAGGCCCCGAGCGAACCGTCGCCCCGGACTCCCCGCTCCCCGCCGGTGCGCCGCATCCTCAACCGGGTGCGGAACGTC
>CAYTYG010000206.1:0-5932 GCA_964441515.1 uncultured Treponema sp. | reverse complement strand
CAGCCAAGCCATGTATGCTCCGATGCGGAGTGTGAGCATCTCCTGGAGAAGGTCGAAAAACGCTTCTCGGAGGGGGCGTATCAAAATCCGGACCTCATGCTGTTGGACCTTGCGACGGAACTCAAGGTCCATCCGAACCGGCTCTCCTACGCGATCAATCATTGCCTGAACACTAGTTTTCGGGCCCTTCTCAACGCCCGGCGGCTGGAGTTTTTTTTTACGAGGCTCGAACAGAGCTCCCTCCCGAGGCAGTCGATACTTGGGCTTGCCTTTGAGGCGGGATTCCCCTCAAAAAGCACCTTTAACAGGGTTTTCAAGGAAAAAATGGGGATCCCTCCCTCGGAGTATATCCGGCGGTCGGACCTCCCGAAAAACCTCCAATAGACAGATCGAGGACAGCGGATCCGGCAGAAACCTCCTTTCAGTTTTTTAGTACCAATATGCATTTTGGGACGACGGGGCGGCCAAAACCCGATACAACAACCCTATAGCTTCGATTTTCAATGGAAGCCAGCTAAAGTCAGGAGGGTTGTATGAAACACGCCAATTCTCTGTTTCTGTTGGTGGTCGCCCTTTCTTTCGCTTTTTTGTCTTCCTGCAAGAGCGACGGCCCGGGGGGAGGCAGCGAAGCGACCAGCCTTGGTACTAATCTCACGTTGTCAGGCACGGTTATTCAGACATTTGACACCTCGACGCATGCCCTGACCGCCTCCTATGCAAATCCCGACTCATATCCGTATCGGCTGGCGGATGAAACAGCCGACGTCTTTTACTTCGTGGACGATAATGCGGATGAAGATGTAGAAGTTAATATTGATTACATTACAGACGACGGGCTTCACCTCTATAATCCGGCCGGCGGCGGATTGACTTCGAGCAATTCTGCGGCGCTGATTACAACTGTGTATATCGAAGTCTTCGACGTCGGAGGAGAGATCGTAGAGGGAGACTTTTCCAAGCTTCCGGCGAAGGCGGAGTGGTACTACTATCTCTACTCCAGCGCAAAAACGACGATTGACGGATCCTACGAGGACGACGACGAGACGCATGTCTTCGACAAGGTCACGGTTTTCGCCGGCTGGAACCAGCTGATAGTCTCTACATCCGACGGGGAAACGTTTACGTACCGCGGCGGCGTTCTATCCGACCCGAAATGGACCTATATGGATTGACTGAGGTTTTTTGATGAGTCCGGCCAACCGGTCAAGGCGGGCCGCGCCAGAGGCGGCGCGCCCGGGGTCATTGGCGGGAAGCGCCGCTCTTAAGGTACACCTTTAGTTTTTTTTGATCGGCGCTTTCCGCGGATTTGTTCCGGGGGCTCCCCCTCAAGACCCCGCCCATTGACTCCGTCCCCCCCAATCGATAGGCTTTCCCTACCAAGATAACATCGGGCGGGCCCGCGGGCCGAGCCGCCCTATCCCCCCAAAAGGAGCGACCCATGAGCGTGATCGAATACGTGGAGGCCAGGGAGATCCTGGATTCCCGAGGAAACCCCACCGTGGAGGTGGACGTGGTCCTGGAGGACGGAACCGTCGGACGGGCCGCCGTACCCTCCGGAGCCAGCACGGGCGAGCACGAGGCCGTGGAGCTTCGGGACGGAGACAAGAAGCGCTACCTGGGCAAGGGCGTGCTCAAGGCCGTGGAGAACGTGAACAACGTCATCTCCGGGGAGATCATAGGCCTGGACGTCACCGAGCAGGTGGACATAGACCGCACCATGATCGACCTGGACGGGACGGAGAACAAGGGCAAGCTGGGGGCCAACGCCATCCTGGGCGTCTCCATGGCCTGCGCCCGGGCGGCGGCCAACTTCCTGGAGACCCCCCTCTACAAATATCTGGGCGGCGCCCACACGACGCTCCTGCCCGTGCCCATGGCCAACATCATCAACGGCGGCAAGCACGCGGACAATAAGGTGGACTTCCAGGAGTTCATGGTCATGCCCGTGGGCGCCCAGTCTTTCCGGGAGGCGGTCCGCATGACCGCCGAGGTCTTCCACACCCTCAAGGGCATCCTCAAGGCGGACGGGCACAACACCTCCGTCGGCGACGAGGGCGGATTCGCCCCGAATATAGGGAACGACGACGCCCTGGACTACATCATGAAGGCCATCGAGAAAGCGGGCTACAAGCCTGGCGAGGAGATCGCCATAGCCTTGGACCCCGCCTCCTCCGAGCTCTTCGAGGAGGGCGGCAAGAAGGGCTACAAGTTCTGGAAGTCCAACCCCGGGAAGCTCTTCTCCTCCGACGAGATGATCGAGCTCTACACCAAGTGGGTCGCCAAGTACCCCATCGTCTCCATAGAGGACGGACTGGCCCAGGACGACTGGGAGGGCTATGTGAAGTTCACCAAGGCTCTTGGGAACAAGATCCAGATCATGGGCGACGACCTCTTCGTCACCAACACGAAGCGCCTGGAGAAGGGCATAGCCATGGGCGCCTGCAACTCCATCCTCATCAAGCTGAACCAGATCGGCACCGTGACCGAGACCATCGAAGCCGTCAATATGGCCAAGCGCGCGGGTTATACCGCCGTGGTCTCCCACCGCTCCGGGGAGACCGAGGACACCTTCATCGCCGACCTGACCGTGGCCCTGGAGACCGGCCAGATAAAGACCGGCTCCATGTCCCGCACGGACCGCATCTGCAAGTACAACCAGCTGATGCGCATCGAGGACGCCATGGAGGGCATCGCGGAATACGCAGGAAAGAAGGCATTTTACAGCGTTAAGAAGTAACAGCCTGAATATTGGTTATCCGCGATATGTGATGCAAGCCGGTTACCGGGGCGACGCCCCGGTAACCGGCCCGTGAATCCGCCGAAAGGCGGATTCACGCCGAAGCCTCTGGAGCATGCCATGCAGAAGGAGTCCCAGTCCTTTATCCCCGAGCGGTCCGAACGCACCTTGATGGGGGAGGCTCCGTCCCTGCTTCCCGTCCTGGCGCCCGCCCTCGCGGCGGCTGTCCTGCTCACCGCCCTGGCGCCCCGCTTCTCGTCCTTGGCCCCCCGTTTCCGGGGCCTGCGGACAGCCCTAGCGATAGAACTCGGGGTTTTCGGACTCGCATTCTGGGCCGACTCGGCTGCGCGCCTCCTGAAATCCTGGCGGAGTCGTACTCTGGCCGTGAAGGGTTCTTTCGGCCTCTCCCGGCATCCCATCTTCTCCTGGTGGCTCTGGTCGGTCCTGCCCTGCTTGGCCCTGGCCCTGGACTCCTGGCCTTTCCTGGCGGCGGACGCTGTTTTCTTCCTGGCCGTCCGCAAGGCCGCGGCCCGGGAGGAGCTTCAGCTGGAGTCGGACTTCCGCGAGGAATACCAGGACTATCGGGAGCGGGTAAATCGTTTTTGGCCCCTGCCGCGCCTTCGGGGCCGGGGATTCCGGGGCTTCCTCCGCTGGGCGGGCTTCCTGGTTCTCTGCCGCCTGGGGGCCGCGGCCGTGTACTTCGCGGCCGTACGGCCCGCGATTCTCAACCTGGGGACGACCCGTGCGGAGCGCCGAGCGGAGTGGGCGGGGGACGGCCTTATCCCGGAGCCTAGGCAGGGATTCTTCCAGGCCTCCGAATACGGGATTCCCGCGGAGGATATCTGGCGCTGGTTGGTCCAGGTCGGCTATCGAAGGGCCGGGTGGTACAACATCGACGCCGTCAACGCCCTTGCGGCGGCCGATTACTTCTACGAGGGCGGAGGCTCCGCCCGACGCCTGATTCCGGAACTCCAGGACCTGAGGCCCGGGGACTCCATAGCGATCGTCCCGGCCCAGGCTTTCGAGGTGCTCGAGGCCGTACCCGGGCGGCGCCTGCTCCTGGCCGGGGGGCTTCCCCGGAACCCGGACGGCGGCTTCCGGCCGGCGCCCGCCCGGGAGGGCATGGCCGTCACCTGGCTCTTCGAGATCCTTCCGACAGGCCCGGACTCCTGCCGCCTCGTATCCCGGTTCCGCACGGGATTCGAGGGCGGGATGGGGATCGGCCTTTTGTTCGGGATCGTGAACGAGTTGGGCGGGGCCCTTCTCCAGCAGCCGGCCATGTTCCACGGCCTGCGCGTGCGGGTCGAGGGTGCGGGCGGCGGCTGAGTCCCGCCGGAGAACCCCTGTACCCCGGGCCGGTCAGCGCGTTCCGGCCCGCTCCCAGTCCAGCTTGGCCTTTTCCAGCCCGGTCCACAGGAACGCCGTGATGCCCTCCCGGCGAGCCCCCTCCACGTTCGCCGGGACGTCGTCGAAGAATACGATGTCCCCGGGGGACAGCCCGATGCGCTCCACGAGAACGCGGTATATCTCCGGCTCCGGCTTGATCCGGGACACCCGGCAGGAGAAGACGGCCGCGTCCGCCCGGAGGAAGAGCTCGATTCGGCTCTCGTAGCGATCCAGGAAGTCGAAGGGCATGTTGGACAGGATGCCCAGGGGGTGTCCGGAGGACTGGAGGGAGAGCCCCCACTCGGTGACCTCCCGGGAGACCCGGGACCAGGAGGCCAGATCCTCGTCCAGGAGAGCCTGGGCCAGGGCGTCCAGCTCCGCCTCGGAGCCCTCGGCCCCCGCCTCCGCCAGAATTTTCCGGTACATCCGGAGCCCCGAGATCCCCCCGCGGTCGAATTCCGACCGGCTTTCGGCGAAGGCGTTCCGAAACACCTCGGCCGGCAGGCCGGAGATAGCGGCCATGCGAGCATAGCATGCGGTATCCTGGGGTTCGGAGATCACGTTTCCGTAGTCGAGTACGATGGCTTTCATCGGGATCGCATGGTATCAGGACGGGGTCGGACTTGGAAGGGGGGCGGGCCGGGGATGGCCGGGCGCGGCTACTTGATCGTCAGGATGGTTTTACCGATCTTGATGCGGTCTCCCGGTTCGATCCGGACGTACTTGCCCACCGGGACGGGCTCCTTGTTGACGAAGGTCCCGTTCGTGCTTTTCAGGTCCGTGATGTAGAAATCGTCCTTGATTTTCTGGATCATGGCGTGGCGCTTACTGACCAGGTGGCTCTCCAGGACGATGCCGCAGGACCTGTCCCGGCCCAGGACGATTTTGCCCACCAGGGGGAGCTTTTTCCCGCAGAAGGATATGGTCAGGACGTCTTCCCGCTTGAGGGTCTGGAGGCGCTTTCCCGTGGGGCTGGTGCCGATGATCGTGTCGCTGCTCACGGATAGGAGTATATACCCTCCCGGATAGGATCACAATCTCGCGGCTTTCCGCCGGGAGGGGCGCATTACCCCTTCGGTTTTCTTCGGAAGGAAATTCGAGGCAGCCTTTCCCGGATGCCCTCGAGGCTCCAGGCCTTCTTTGGGGCGGGTAGCGCGGGCCGCCCGCCCCGTGGGAACCGCTGGAGGTATTGCGGAATTTCCTCCATGGGCGGGCGCTCCACGGAGGGTATCTCGGTGGCGGCTACCCGGTGGGAGGCCCCCTCCACCTTGAGGGCAACGTGCCGGTCCCCCAGTTCCCTAAGGAGCTTGGCGTCGCCGTAGCGCTCGGCCCTGTCCAGGAAGGTTCCCAGGATGCCGTAGGCCATGCGCCCCAGGGCCTCGGTGGTCTGGTTGCGGTGTATCCGGAGGTCCAGGTCCACCTGGGCCAGGGCGCCTATGCCGAACCGGTGGTAAACGTCGATGAGGTGCCCCAGCTCCACCCCGTATCCCACGGAGAAGGGCAGCTTCTCCAGGAGGCTCCTGCGGCCCGCGTACTCCCCGGAGAGGGGCTGCACCAGCCGGGCCAGTTCTGGATAGAAGAGCGAGAACACCGGGCGCACCAGGATCTCCGTGACCCGGCCGCCCCCGGAGGGGGAGATCCCCGAGGGGGAGCGGATGGGCCGCTCGTAGAAGGCCTTCACGTAGCCGATGGAGTCGTCCTCCAGGAGTGGGCCCACGAGGCCGTAGACGAACTTCGGGGCGATATTGGAGATGTCGGCGTCCACCCAGACGATGATGTCCCCCTGGAGGGCGTAGAGGCTCTTCCAGA
>CAYTYG010000205.1:0-5947 GCA_964441515.1 uncultured Treponema sp. | reverse complement strand
GATGACGGCCAGGTTGTGCTCGATCATCACCACCGTGTTGCCGGCCTCCACCAGGCGCTGGATCACCTCCATGAGCTGCTTCACGTCCGCGAAGTGCAGGCCCGTGGTGGGTTCGTCCATAAAATACAGGGTCTTGCCCGTGGATCTCCGGGCCAGCTCATAGGACAGCTTGACCCGTTGGGCTTCGCCCCCGGAGAGGGTCAGGGCGGACTGCCCCAGCTTGATATACCCCAGCCCCACGGACAGGAGGGTGTTCATGCGGTGGGCGACGGGCGGAATGTGCTCGAAGAACCGGGCGGCCTCCTCGATCGTCATGTCCAGGACATCCGCGATGTTCTTGCCCTTGTACCGGACGTCCAGGGTCTCCGTGTTGAAGCGCTTGCCGTGGCAGACGTCGCAGGTGATGTAGACGTCCGGCAGGAAGTTCATCTCGATGCAGATCGTGCCGTCCCCCTGGCAGGCCTCGCAGCGCCCGCCCTTCACGTTGAAGGAGAACCGCCCCGGCTTCCAGCCCCGGGCCTTGGACTCCGGCAGGGCGGCGAAGAGGTCGCGGATCTGGGTGAAGACGCCCACGTAGGTGGCGGGGTTGGAACGGGGTGTGCGGCCGATGGGGCTCTGGTCTATGTTGATGATCTTGTCGATCTGCTCCAACCCCTCCAGGGAGTCGAAATCCCCCTCGGGCCAGGAGGTCCGCATGATGCGGTTGGATATGGCCGGGTACAAAAGATCCGTGAGCAGGGTGCTCTTCCCGGACCCGGAGACCCCGGTGATGCAGATGAACTTCCCCAGCGGAAGCTCGACGTCGATACCCTTCAGGTTGTGCTGGCGGCAGCCGCGGATCATGATGGAGCTCCCGTTTCCCTTCCTCCGCTCCTTGGGAATCTCGATCCGCAGCTTCCCCGCCAGGTACTGACCGGTGATGCTCTTGGGGCTGGCTATCACGTCCTCGGGTGTGCCCTGGGCGATCACCCGGCCGCCGTGCACCCCCGCCCCGGGGCCCAGGTCCACGATCCAGTCCGCGGTACGAAGGGTCTGCTCGTCGTGCTCCACGACGATGAGGGTGTTTCCGATGTCCCTTAGATACAGGAGCGTGTCGATGAGCCTCTGGTTGTCCCGCTGGTGCAGACCTATGGACGGTTCGTCCAGGATATAGAGAACCCCGACAAGGGAGGACCCGATCTGGGTTGCCAGGCGGATGCGCTGGGCCTCCCCCCCCGAGAGGGTCGAGGCCTTGCGCTCCAGGGTGAGGTATTCCAGGCCCACGTTCCGCATGAACGTCAGCCGTGCCAGGATCTCCTTAAGGATCTGCTTCGCGATCTGCCTCTGGGTGTCCGTCAGGTCCAGCTTCGTGAAAAATTCCAGGGAGGCCTCCACGCTCAGGGACGAAAGGTCGTGGATGGACAGCCCCCCCACGGTCACGGCCAGGGCCTCGGGGCGGAGGCGGCGGCCCTTGCAGGTCCCGCAGGGCCTCTCGGTCATGAAGCGCTCCATCCAGTCCTTGATCCCGTCGCTGCGGGTTTCCCGGTAACGCCGCTTCAGGTCCGCCAGGATGCCGGGAAAGCGGCTCTCGTACTCGAAGTGGCCCGTGCCCTCCCGGTTTTCGTACCGGACCCTGACCGCGTCGTCGGTGCCGTGGAAAATCGCGTCCATCACCTTCTTCGGGAGGTCCTGGAAGGGGGTGGAGAGGGAGAACTTGTAATGCTTGGCCAGGGCCTCGAAACGGGACCGGTTCCACGCAGAGTCCGGGTTGTAGGGAACGCAGCCGCCGTCCTCGAAGGACAGGCTCGGGTCCGGGATGATGAGGGCCGGGTCGAACTCCATGTTCATCCCCAGGCCCGTACATTCGGGACAGGCCCCGTGGGGGTTGTTGAAGGAAAACAGGCGCGGCTCCAGCTCCGGAAGGGAGATCCCGCAGTCCGGGCAGGCCCCGCGGCGGGAAAAGAACTCCTCGCTCTCGCCCTTCCCGGAGTCCCGAAGGATGACGGCCGTCTCCTCCGCGATTTGGAGGGCTGTCTCCACGCTCTCGGCCAGGCGCTTCCGGACATCCTCGGAGAGCCGGATCCTGTCCACGATAATCTCTATCGTGTGCTTTTTCTGCTTTTCGAGCTTGATCTCCTCCTCTAGGGAGAGGATCTCGCCGTCCACCCGGGCACGCAGGAATCCCTGTTTTAGGGCGTCCTGGAGTATCTTCTGGTGTTCGCCCTTCTTGCCCCGGACCACGGGCGCCAGGACCTGGAGCTTGGTGCCCGAGGGCCAGGAGAGAATGGTGTCCAGGATCTGGTCTATGCTCTGCTCCCGGATCTCCCGGCCGCACTGGGGGCAATGGGGCGTGCCGACCCGGGCGTACAGGAGCCGGTAGTAGTCGTAGATCTCCGTCACGGTGCCCACGGTGGATCGCGGGTTGCGGTGGGTGCTCTTCTGCTCTATCGAAATGGCGGGGGAAAGCCCCTCGATGTAATCCAGGTCGGGTTTGTCCATCCGGCCCAGGAACATGCGGGCGTAGGACGAGAGGGACTCCACGTAGCGCCGCTGGCCCTCCGCGAAGATCGTGTCGAAGGCCAGGGAGCTCTTCCCCGATCCCGAGAGCCCGGATATCACGACAAGCTTGTCCCTCGGAAGCTCCAGGTCTATGTTCTTAAGATTGTGCTCCCGGGCGCCCTTGATGATCAGTTTATCCATGATCCTAGAGGATACCGAGGGAGGCCCGCCTCGGCAAGAGGCACTTAATCTTTGTATAGCCTTCTAGCCCTTTTTCCTTGAACCCCCGCATCGTCCTTTCCTAACAGGCTGTACCAGCTTGCTGTATGTTTCGTACGAGTCGTTGCGTGAAACGGGCGCTCGAAGCCCCGTCGACGACATCGTGATTGACCTGAACCGTAAGGTGAAGAATATCCCGGACGGCCACCTCTCCGCCAACGACAACGGGCTTGGGCGCGATGTTCCCCAGGGCGAAGATAACCGCGCGGTTGCCCATGGAAAGGGGCAGGGCCCATGCGGGGATCCGGCTGCCTTGGTCAATCGAAGTAACGATCGTCGTTCCGAAGAACTTGCGCAGCGGCCCGGGCGTGGTGTTCAGCTTGCGGAGCGCGGGAACAAGAAGGAAGCGGGGCAGACTGTAGAGGAAACGCAGGAGGGGCGCAGCCTGGGTCGAGCCTTCGGCGTCGATCCCTTTGGATTTGAAATCCTCCACAAGAGCGCTGATCTCCTCAAGAGAAAGGCTTTCGGCGGACCGGATCAGGACGCAACCGACGACGGGCTCCCCGCCCCGCCTCAGCTCCACAGGGACATTGATGTCGACGCCGCTGAACGTCGCGATCCTCTTTCCCCAGCGCATGGAATTGAATTCCGGGAATTCCGCAAGGCTGCGCCCCACCGCCCAAAGGACGGCCGACAGGAGCGAGGCTTTTCCCCCCTTCCTCCTTCGCTCCCTAAGGGCTCGGCGCAGCTCCGTGACATCCACCTCCACAAGAGCGGACATCGTATGCGCCGCAGGGAGGGCGTCGAAAAGCGCCATGCTGCTGCTTCGGGATGGACTCGGTTTTTGCACGCTGTAGGAAGGGGACAGGATGATACTCCTCTGTGATTGAAGGTGCTTTCTTTACCAGCGATTGTTGTTTTCTGTGGAAGTCGGATTTTTACCCGCGACTCAACACCATTCGCCCCCAATCCGACGGATCCTACCCGGTTTTCCGGCAACGCCGGCTTGCTCTGGGAGTAATCGCAACACCCGGGCGTACGGGCGCTAGCCGGGAAAAACCAGACTTAGAGCGTTTTATCCTTTTTCAGCCGTCGGATACGGGTATTCCCCTTCGTCTGGAGGGGTAAGTATATGGACGGAATCGGAATCCCGGCTCGGCCCGTAAAACCAAAACGGCGACAGTGACTACACGTTAAATTTGAAGAACATTACATCGCCGTCCTGGACGACGTACTCCTTGCCCTCCAGGCGGAGCTTTCCGGCGGCCTTGACGGCGTGCTCGTTTCCGTACTCCATGAGGTCGTCGTAGCGGTAGACCTCCGCCTTGATGAAACCTTTCTCGAAGTCCGTATGGATCACCCCCGCGGCGGCCGGGGCCTTGTCGCCCACCCGGATGGTCCAAGCCCGGCACTCGTCCTCCCCGGCGGTGAAGAAGGTCCGGAGGCCCAGGAGGCGGTACACGGCGTGTATGAGGGCGGCCAGCCCGGACTCCTCCATTCCCAGCTCCGCCAGGAACTCCCGCTTCTCCTCCTCGCTCTCCAGGTCCGCCAGCTCGGACTCGAATTTCCCGCAGATGACGACGCACTCGGCCCCCTCCGCCGAGGCCGCCCGGCGGACGGCCTCGATGTGGGCGTTCCCGTTCTTCACGCCTTCCTCGTCCGCGTTGCAGACGTAGATCTCCCGCTTCATGGTGATGAGGAAGGACCTCTTGACGGCCTCCGCCTCCTCGGGATCCAAGGGCACGGACCGGGCGGGCTTGCCGTCCTGGAGGGCCGGGCGTATCCGGGCGTAGGCCGCCAGCTCTCGCTCGGCGTCCTTCTTTTTCGCGGGATCCTTGAGCTCCTTCTGGAGCTTCTCCGACCGCTTGTCCACCGTCTCCAGGTCCGCCAGGGCGAGCTCCAGGTGGAGCATCTCGATGTCGTCCGCCGGGCTTACCCGGTTGGAGACGTGGGGAACGTCGGGGTCCTCGAAACAGCGGACCACGTGGGCCAGGACCGCGGAGTCCCGTATATGGGCCAGGAACTGGTTGGCCCCCTCCTTCCGGGAGGCGGCCGAGGCCAGACCCGCGATGTCCACGAACTCCACCGTCGCGGGCACCTTCTTCCTGGGCTTGAACATCTCGGTAAGCCGGTCCAGGCGGGGATCCGGCACGGCTATGATCCCCATGTTGGGGTTCTTGTTGGAGGAGTAATTCGATACCTCGGCCTTGATCCGGGTCAGGGCGGTGAAAATGGTCGTTTTCCCCACCGTGGGCAGGCCGACGATTCCGCAATTGAGGGGCATATCTACCTCGCTTGGGTCCAACTTAAACAATGCTTCCCGGCGCGTCAATGGCGAATCCCCGGCGGACGGCAGGCGCCGCGGCGGCAGTCCCGTTTCGGGGCGTATTTTTGCCGGGAATCTTTACGAGAAAGCCCGAATGCGGTAGCATGGCCGGAATACCCGGCACGGGTTTTGGACTCGCGACGGAATAACATTCAAGGAGTTCATTCTATGGCTTCCTTCCAATCCCTTTACTCCGACAATACCCGGAACATGAAAAAATCCGTCATCCGAGAGCTTCTGAAGCTCACCCAGAAACCCGAGATCATCTCCTTCGCCGGGGGCCTTCCCGCGCCGGAAACCTTCCCCGTCGAGGATCTCCACGCCGCCGCGGACAGGGTCTTCAAGAACCGGCCGACCCAGGCCCTCCAGTACGGCACCACCGAGGGCGACAACGAGCTCAAGGACGAGCTAATCAAGTTCGAGTCCCGCCAGGGCGTCTCCCTGACCCGGGACAACCTCCTGGTCGTGTCGGCCAGCCAGCAGGCCCTGGACCTGGTCGCCAAGCTCTTCCTGAACCCCGGGGACACCGTGATAGCCGGCCGCCCCACCTACCTGGGAGCCCTCCAGTCCATCCAGTCGTACCAGGGCGCCGTCCTGGAGATCCCCTTCAGCCCCCAGGACGACGGCTTGGACATGCAGGCCCTGGAGAAGGCCTACGCCCAGGCCGTACGGGAAGGCAGGAAGATAAAGTTCATCTACGTCATTCCGGACTTCCAGAACCCCACCGGGATCTGCTGGAGCGTGGAGAAGCGCAAGGCCATCCTGGAGTTCGCCTACCGGAACAAGCTTCCCCTCGTGGAAGACTCCCCCTACCGGGAGATCCGCTTCCTCGGAGAGACCCTGCCCTCCATCTACCAGCTGGACCAGCAGGGCCGCAACGAGGGCAATGTCATCAATTTCAAGACCTTCTCCAAGATACTGGCC
>CAYTYG010000204.1:4776-5948 GCA_964441515.1 uncultured Treponema sp. | reverse complement strand
GCGGGAACTTCACCTCGACGTCCTTCATGCCCTTGTACTCGATCTTCTCCTTGATCGTGCGCAGCCAGGCGATGTGGCTGTAAAGGCCGTCCACGGAGAGCCCCACGAGCTTGCAGCCGAGTTCGGCGAACTTGGGCTCCATGGTCGCGAAGGTCATGAACTCCGAGGTGCATACCGGGGTGAAGTCCGCGGGGTGGGAAAAGAGGATCACCCAGGATCCCTCGTACTGCTTGGGGAAGTCGATCTCCCCCTGCGTCGTGACGGCCTTAAAGGCGGGCGCCTCTTCGCCGATGCGGGGCATGCTCTGGGAGGTCTGTTCGGTGGATTCCATACGTAGTACTCCTTGCTATATTTTTCGCTCCCGCATTCCCGGCGACGCCGGACCGCGGGAGCGGTTGGGGACGGTGGCTTCTTGTCAGCGAAGGTACTTCCCTACGAAGGGAGAGGTTTCTCCCCGCCTGAGGAAATGGCCCGAGGGCCCTTCGCCGAGGAACTCGGAGAACCAGGATTCATGCTCGATCTCCTCGTTCAGAATCGCCAGGGCCAGGTCGTAGGTTCTGTGGTCCTTACCTGCGGTGATGTCGCATATGTGCGTATACCCCCGCACAGCGCAGCGCTCGGCCTCCACGAGGACCTTGAGGATCGAGTCGACATCCCCGGGCTTTGCCGGTAGGGATGCCGGGGGACAGGCCGAGATGTCGTGGAATTCCTTCATGTCCGCGGGAAGGCGGCCGCCCAGTTCGTAGATCCGGGGAACCAGGGCCTCGAAATGGTTCCGGTCCTCGATGCGGGCGGTTTCCGCGATCTCCTTGAGCCCCTCGCCTTCCAATCCGATGAGGTTCACCCTCAGTATCGTGTAGTAGTAGAACGTGGTGAGCTCGGCCGAGGCGTTCTTTACGAGAAGCCGGACGAGTTCGTCGAGGTTCACCCCCGATTTCTCCACCATTTCTCTCGCGACGCGTGCCATATACTCCTCCTTGGGATCGGACATCGTCCGATTCAGTATAATGCGTAGCAAATTACATGCCATCCCAAGGAGCTACAGGAAATACCGGTAAATCCGGCTTTTCACCCCAATTCGGAGCGTTCCCCCTTGCGAGGAACCAAAAAACAACGGATAATGGTACCGATATGTCGGTGAACACCGAAACTTCGATGCCGCACTCCAACGA
>CAYTYG010000204.1:0-4766 GCA_964441515.1 uncultured Treponema sp. | reverse complement strand
GGACTCCGGAACGATCCCGGAAATCTTGCTCGCTCCCGAGGGAACCATGGAGATCGTCCTGGATTCCCTGCGGGAGCTCATCGACTACGAGCTGGCGGTTGTGCTGAGCTTCGAGGGAAGGGACACCCTCCGGGTCCGGACCGTAAAGGGACCCCTGGCCACCCGTCGCCTGGCGAATTTCTCCATCTCCCTCACGGAACGCCGAGACCTGGCCCGGCTCCTGGCGGCGGGGGAGCCGTGCCTCCTGGACACGGAGCCGGGCTTTGTGGACACCTACGCGGAGATACTGGATCTCCCGGAAGGACATTCCTGCCTGGCCGCCCCCCTCGCGGTGGAGGGAACGACCATCGGCCTCCTGACTTTCGACCACCGTACCTGCGGCGTCTTCTCCGAGCAGATCCTCCGGTTCATCGGCGTGATCTCCCAGCTGATAGCCGTGGCTCTGGCCCAGTCCGAGGCGTCCCGGACCCTTCGGGATCGGAACCGGCTTTTGCTGGAGGAGCGCAACCGCCTGCTGGATCGGGACGCCGGGGTCTTCCGGGACCTGGCCGGGACCTCCCCCGCCTGGATGTCCGCCCTGGACGCGGTAAAGCTGGTGGCCGCCACGGAATCCCCGGTCCTCCTCCTGGGAGAGACGGGGACGGGAAAGGAGGAGGCGGCCCGTGCCATCCACAAGCTTTCCGCCCGGACGGGAAGGCCCTTCGTGGCCGTGAACTGCTCCGCCCTCCCCGCGTCCCTGGCGGAGAGCGAACTCTTCGGGCACGAAAAAGGCTCCTTCACCGGGGCCCAGGCCCTCCGGAAGGGACGCTTCGAGCTGGCCCACGGGGGAACCCTCTTTCTGGACGAGATAGGGGACCTGCCCCTGGAGATACAGCCCAAGCTTTTGCGCGCCCTCCAGGAGGGGAGGTTCGAGCGCGTCGGCGGCGAGAATGCCGTGTCCGTCGACGTCCGTGTCGTGGCGGCCACCCACGCGGACTTGGGCGCGGCCGTGGAGGCGGGCCGCTTCCGGGAGGACCTGTTTTACCGGATCGCCGTGTTCCCGGTTCGACTCCCGCCTTTGCGGGAGCGGGGCCAGGACTCCATTCTCATCGCCGAGCTCTTCGCGGAGAGGCTGCGCTCCCGTCCCGGATGGGAAGGCCTGGGCTTCCGCGCGGAGGCCCTGGACCTCATAGCCCGCAGGGAATGGCCGGGCAACGTGCGGGAGCTGCGAAACGCCGTGGAGCGGGCCGCCATCCTGGCCCGGGGCGGGCTCATCGGAGAGGAGGAGCTCCGGGCCGGGGATTGGGCCAAGACCGCCCGCCCCGCAAGTTCCGCGGGTCCGGACACCGCGCCCGGCGCCGGGGCGGCCGCCGCGCCCTCCACCCTGGCCGACGCGGAGCGCGCCCACATTGAGGCGACGCTTCGGATCTGCAAGGGAAGGATCTACGGGGCCGGGGGGGCCGCCGCGGCCCTGGGCTTGAAGCCCTCGACCCTGCAAAGCCGCATGAAAAAATTGGGCGTCGAGAGGAAAGCGCATGGTTGAACCGCTCCGGAAAGCGGAAGGGGAGCTCAAGCGGGTCTTCGGCTTCGACGGCTTCAAGCCCCTCCAACGGGAAATCATCCAGGCGGTATTGGAAGGCCGGGACGCGCTGGCGGTCCTGCCCACGGGCGGGGGCAAGAGCCTTTGCTACCAGCTGCCGGCCCTGGTGCTCGAGGGCCTGGTCCTGGTCGTCTCTCCCCTGATAGCCCTCATGAGCGACCAGCTGGATTCCCTGCGCGCCCTGGGGATCGAGGCCGAACAGCTGAATTCCGCCCTCTCCCCGGAAGAATACTCGGCCGCCTACGGCCGGGTCCTGGACGGCCGGGTCCGCCTGCTGTACGCCGCACCCGAATCCCTTTCTTCCGCCCGCATCGCCGCGATCCTGGAACGCCGGCCTCCCGTGCGCATCGTGGTGGACGAAGCCCATTGCATCTCTCGCTGGGGCCACGATTTCCGTCCGGAATACCGCCGCATCGCGGAGCTCCGGCGCAGGTTTCCCGGCGCCCCTTGCCTGGCCGTGACGGCAACGGCTACGGACAAGGTCCGGGCCGACATCCTGGGGAACCTGGAACTTCGGAATCCGGCCGTCTTCGTCTCCAGTTTCGACCGACCGGCCCTACGGCTTCTGGTCGAGCCGAAGACGGACGGCAAAACACGGCTCGAGCGCTTCGTCCGCGCCCGGGGGGAGGGCTCCGGGATCGTCTATTGCCTTTCCCGGAAAAGCTCCGAGCTGCTGGCTGCGGCCTTGTCCGCGCATGGAATCCGGGCCCTGCCCTACCATGCCGGGCTCGACTCCGAAACGCGGAAGGCGCATCAGCGCGCCTTCATCCGGGACGACGTCCAGGTGATCTGCGCCACCGTGGCCTTCGGAATGGGCATCGACAAGAGCGACGTGCGCTGGATCGTCCACTGGGATCTTCCCAAGGACCTGGAGAGCTATTACCAGGAGATAGGGCGGGCCGGCCGCGACGGGCTTCCCGCCGATTGCCTGCTCCTGTACAGCCGGGGCGACCTGATGAAGCTTCGGCGCTTCCTGGAGGTCGAGGAAAACCCCGAAGCCGCCGAGCGCCTGCAAATCATGGCCGACTACGCGGAGACCTCGTCCTGCCGCCGCCGCTTCCTTCTTGCCCGGTTCGGCGAGGAATACGGCAAGGAAAACTGCGGGGGGTGCGACAACTGCCTCCGGGGGCCGGAGGAGCTCGAGGATCTGACCGTCCCGGCCCAGAAGCTCCTTTCCTGCGTGGCTCGCCTGGGAAGCAGGTACGGGGCGGCCTACGCCGCGGACGTCCTTCAGGGCTCCGAGTCGGAGAAGGTGCTGGGACGCGGGCACGGAAACCTCTCCGTCTACGGCATAGGGCGGGAATTGGACAAAACCGGATGGATGGATCTGGCCCGCCGCTTGGCCGCGGCCGGATACCTGGAGAGCGTGCCTCCGTACGGAGTGCTTCGCCTGACGGCCCGAGGCCGCGGGTTCTTCAAAGGAGGGACCTTCCTCGGGCCTTCCCTTCCGCGGGGCAAGGGCCGCGGCCGCGCCGCGGCCGGAGGCCGCCCGGACTCCCGGGAGGAGAATCCCGACGGATCCCGTGTCCGCGGGACCGACGGACTCTTCGAGGCCCTCCGCAGGCTCCGGAAGGCCGTGGCCGATCGCACGGGAGTGCCTCCCTACGTAGTCTTCTCCGACCGAACCCTCCGGGAGCTGGCCCTCCGCAAGCCCCGCTCCGTCGAGGATATAGAGGGCGTCTTCGGCATAGGCGCCCACAAGGCGGATACGTACGGCCCCGAGTTCGTACGGACGATTCGCGGTTACCTCGAGGAGAACGGGGAATAACCCGTCCGTATTCTCTTCCTGCGGTGGAGAGCTCAGGAAAACCCTGCCGGTTCCCAACCCGACCGGGCCGGAAAGGCTTGGCCGAAGGTGTTAACGGCCTTCGTTCGGGTTTGGGGGGCTCCCCGTAACGCTTTATCCCATCGTTACTTTTAGCACAAGTGATTTTATTTGTAGAAACATCGTTGTGAATATTGATACTTTTTTCTTTACAAGGGCAAATAAGCAAGTTAGGATGGAGGAAATGGAGGCTTCCATGCTCGATTTCGATGCCCTGTATTCCCAGAACGCTAATAACATGAAGAAATCGGTCATACGCGAGCTCCTCAAGCTGACCCAACAGCCGGACATCATCTCCTTCGCGGGCGGGCTTCCGGCCCCCGAGACCTTTCCCGTGGAGGACCTGCGGGCTGCCTCGGACTTGGTATTCAAAAAACATGCCAAGGAGGCTCTCCAGTACGGCACCACGGAAGGCGACAAGGACCTTAAAGCCGAGCTCATCAAATTCGAGGAGCGCCAGGGAGTCAAGATAGCGCCGGAGAACCTCCTCATCGTCTCCGCGAGCCAGCAGGCCCTCGATATGATACCCAAACTCTTCCTCGATCCGGGAGACTATATCCTGGCGGGCAGGCCGACCTACGTGGGAACCATCCAGGCCGTCCAGTCCTACCGGGGCAGGATCCTGGGAATCCCGTTCAGTCCGGCGAACGACGGCTTCGACATGGAGGAATTGGAGCGGCGCTACGAGGGCGCGAAGCGGGACGGCAAGAGGATCAAGCTCCTCTACCTCATCCCGGATTTCCAGAACCCCAGCGGCATCTGCTGGAGCCTGGAGAAGCGCAAGGCGGTGCTCGACTTCGCCTACCGAAACGACCTGCCCATCGTGGAGGACGCGCCCTACCGGGAGATCCGCTTCCTCGGCGAAAGCCTCCCCTCGATCTACCAGCTCGACCAGGAGGGCGAGAACCGCGGCATCGTGATCAACCTCAAGACCTTCTCCAAGATCCTGGCGCCGGGCGCGCGCCTCGGGTGGATCCTGGCGCGGCCGGAGGTGATATCCAAGCTGGTCGTCGCGAAGCAGGCCATGGACCTCTGTACGAACGTGTTCGCCCAGAAGTGGTTCGCCGAGTACCTCAAGACCGGTAAGCTCTACGGAGTGATCGAGGGCACGCGAAACCTCTACCGGGAGAAGCGCAACTTCATGGTGGAGATGCTCGAAAAACATATGCCAAAACGCCCCGATCTCTCCTGGACCAAGCCGGAGGGCGGCCTTTTCCTCTGGATATCCCTGCCGAAGTACATCAACACGGAGGATATGCTTTCCAAGGCCGTCGCCGAGAAGGTCGCGTACGTCGTGGGTTCCGCGTTCTATTTCGACGAGCCCGAGCACAACGCCATGCGGATCAACTTCTCCTATTCCTC
>CAYTYG010000203.1:0-5955 GCA_964441515.1 uncultured Treponema sp. | reverse complement strand
GGCCGAGAGGTCGAATCGGACCTCCGGGAAAGACGCCGCGTAAGGGGCGGTCGTTTCCTCCACGAGGGCTCGAAGGTTGGTCCAGTCCGGGGCCGGCTCGGGCAGCCGCGCGAAGGAGCGGAAGTCCGTCAGGAGGGTGTTCATGGTCTCGGTCCCCTGGATGATCGCCAGCATGGAGGACTCCAGGACTTCGCCGATCGCGCCCGGATCTCCCTTCCAACGCTTCAGAACCCGCTCCGCGGAAAGACGTATGGGCGTCAGGGGATTCTTAAGCTCGTGCGCAAGGCGCTGGGCTATGTCCCTCCACGCGGCGACCTTCTCCGCCGCCGCGGCCTCGTAGCGGGAGGCTTCCACCCCCGCAAGCATGCGGTTCCATGCGGAGACCAGGCCCCCCAGCTCGTCCCCGGGGCGGGGCAGAAGGCGCGGGGAAAGGTCGCCCCGGGCGGCGTGCCGGGCTGCGTCCTCCAGGGCGGCGATGGGTCGGACGATGGCCTCCGCCGCGGAGAAGCCCGCCAGCTGGGCGATGACCAGGGACGGCAGGGCGAAGAGGAACCAAAAAAAGGCCAGGTAGAGCCCGAAACGGCGGGAATCGAAACCCGGTCGGGCCGCGACGCGCCGGGCCTCGGCCAGGGAGGTCGCGGCGGCGTCGATCTCCCGGGGAAGAAGGAGGCTGACGGCCACCTCCCGGCCGCCGGGCCCCGACGGCCGGGCAAGGTGCCGCAGGTACGTCGAATCCCCGACGCCTATCCTTGAGAGCGGACCGGGAGCGGCGGCCGTGACGTCCCAGAGCCGCGTTTCCCGGACACCGGCGAAATCCACGGAAAGGCCTTCCCGGAAGACCTCCACGGACGCCACGCCCCGATCCCGCTCCGCCAGGACGTTCAGCAGGACTCCGGCGTCCCAGCGTGCGCGCTCGCCCAGGGCCGCGGCTTCCCGCTCCGTGAGATAGGCCAGACGGGAAAGGCGATCCTCCTGGTAGGCTACCGCCAGCCGGAATCCGGCGTCCAAGGCCGCCCGGGTTCGAGTAGACCAGGGCATGGAAACCGCCGTCCTGAGGAGGGCCCCCAGGAAGAGCCCGTGGGGAAGCGAAGACAAAACGGCCACAAGGACGAACTGACGGGCCAGCTTGAGCCGCAATCGGCTTCCGTAGCCCCGCCTGCGCACGTCCCGGATCATTCGGAAAACCCGGACAACCAGCAGGACGAAGAGAGCCAGGGGAACGACCGCCAGAAGGCCGACGTAGAAGAGATCGGGCCCCCCGGTCCCGGGAGCCTCCCTCCCGAGCATGTCCCGGGCGAGCAGGAAGGAGCCTACGGATTCCAGGCAGAAGATTATGGTAAGGGCGGCGAATCCGAAGCGGGGGGTGGAGCCCGTACGCTCGGGGGTGCTCATTCCTCCTCGAATTTCCTGTCGAAAAGCTGGGCGATGGCGTCCACGGCCTCGGCCTCGTCCTCGCCCTCGGCGAAAACCCGGAGCCCGACGCCGAATCCGGCTCCCAGGGTGATGATGCCCATGATGGACTTGGCGTTGATTTTGTCGGAGTTTTTCTCGATGAATATCTTGGACTTGAACTTGCTCGCGGTCTGGACTATGAGGGCAGCGGGGCGGGCGTGGATCCCCGCCCGATTCTTGATGACAACGTTCTTTTCCGTCATGGGTGCCTCGCTGGGAGCGGAATCACAGGACGTCGTCCTGCCCGAAGTATACGGCCCGCGCGTTCTCGCTCTCGAGCCACCGGAGGATATTGCGGTTGAATTCCTTGGCGGAATGGTATCCCATCTTCTTGAGCCGCTCGTTCATGGCGGCGGTCTCCACGATGATGGGAATGTTCCGGCCGGGCTTCACGGGTATGTCCAGCTGGGGAACCTGGACCCCCAGGATATCCACCGTGGTCTCGTCCGTGCCGATCCGGTCGTAGACCTTGCCTGCGTCCCACTCCTCCAGGTTGCAGACGAGCTGTATCTGCTTCTTGTCCCGGATGGCTCCCACGCCGAACAGGTGGGTCACGTTGATGATCCCGAGCCCCCGTATCTCCATGTGATGGCCCACGATCTTGTTGGCGCCCTGCCCGATGAGGTAGTTGCCGTTCACGCACCGGATCTCCACCACGTCGTCCGCCACGAGGCGGTGCCCCCTCTCGATAAGCTCCAGGGCCGTCTCGCTCTTGCCCACCCCCGAATCCCCGGAGAGCAGGATTCCTATCCCGAAGACCTCCACGAGCACTCCGTGGATGGATGTCTTGGGCGCGTAAACATCCGAAAGGACGCGAAGTATCCGGCTTGTGAACTCGCTGGAAGGGAGGTCCGTCTGGAGGATGGGGCAGTTGGCGGTCTCCGCGGACTCCAGGAACTCCGCCTGGGGCGTCAGCGAATGGGTGAAGATGCAGCAGGGCATGGCGAATTCGAAGATGCGCCGGGCGGTCCCCAGGGTTCCCTCCCCGGTCAGCTTCTCCAGGTATGCGTACTCGCCCTTCCCGAAGACCTGGATCCGTTGGTAGGCGAAGGAGTCGAAGAATCCCGAGAGCGCCAGCCCGGGTCGGTTCAGGTCCGGCACGGTTATCTCCCGTCCCAGGCCTTTCCGGCCGCCTATGCAGCGCAGATTCAGGGCGTTGTGCTCCCGGAGGTCCAGGTTGAGGAGGTCGAGAACCGTAAAACGGACTGTTTCCATAGGTTTCCGGTGGAAAGTTTACTACGGAACGGGGATGAATGGCAAACAGGAGGCAAAGGCGGCGGAAAAAAGGGCCGCCCTCCGGCGGCCCCGTCGTTCGCTTCGGACGCGATCGCCCGGTATCCTACTTGTTCCGGTCCTGGACGCGGTCCTTCTCCTTTCTCACCTTCATCTCCATCTTATCCATCAGTTTATCGATGCCCGCGGCCAGCTCGAAGTCCCGTTCCGTCAGATGCGCCTGGTTGCCCCAGCGGAAATGGATGGTCGACTCGCAGATGAAATCCTTCTCCTTCGTGAAAGAAAAATCGACGGTGACGATGGTGTCCTTGGCGAAATTCAGCCTCTCGAGCTTCTTGTCCAAGTACTCCCGCGTAGGATCCCCCAGATCGAAGTGGACGGACCGAACATCGACGTTCATGCTCACCTCCTGAAGTGATGATGATGGTTAGGTCCCGGGCTTCGTAGGTACGAGGTCCCGGGTTTCCGCGAGAATCGGCATTAAGAGGCTTTCGGACGTCATTCGCGCTTCCTGCCGAAGGAGGAATCCATGTTCAGCTCCTGTCGGTACTTGGCGACGGTTCTTCGGGCGAGGTTGATGCCCTTGCGGGCGAGCTGGTCCGCGATGTCCCGGTCGGAAAGGGCTCTCGCCTCGTTTTCGATGATCTCCTTGATGACCTGCTTGACGCCCTCCTTGGAAAAGCGGGAACCCGAGGATCCCGCCCCGGATATCGAATTGGTGAAAAAATACCTGAGTTCGAAGATCCCCCAGTCGGTCTGTATATACTTCCGGTTGGCCAGCCGGGAGATCGTCGTCTCGTGCACCCCCACCTCGCTGGCGATATCGCGCAGGGTGAGCGGGGCCAGATACTTGGGACCCTTGGAGAAAAAGGCCCGCTGGAACTCCACGATGGCCCGGGTCGCCTTGAGCAGGGTCTTGTTCCTCTGGTGTATGCTCTGTATGAACCACCGGGCCTTGCGGATGTTTTCCTTTACGAAGACATCCGTCGTCTTGTCGTGCTTTTCCGAGGAAAGCCTGTCGAAAAAGGGATTTATCCCCAGTATGGGGATTTCCTCGTCGTTCAGGACTATGACGAACTCGCTGTCCTTGAGCTTAACCTGGATATCCGGGATCACGTACTGTACGTCCTCCGAGGAATACAGCCTTCCCGGGAAGGGGTTCAGGGTCTTGATGAAGGACAAAATGGCGGACAGGTCGGTCTCCGAGAGCTTCAGACGCTTGCGGATATCCTCGTGCTTGCCCTTCTCCAGAAGCTCGATATGGTCCCGGAGAACCTCGATGGTCCTAGGCGGAGCCTCGGGGAACATCTCGGCCTGCACGATCAGGGACTCCCGGTAGTCCGTCGTGCAGACTCCCACGGGCTCGAAGCCCCGGACCAAGCCCATGGCCGCCTTCAGGGTTTCCTCGGAGACGTCCCGGCAGACTAGGCGGGGGTCTTCCTTGTGGAACCCGTCGTTATCCAGGTTCTGTATCAGGGTTTCCGCGGTTACCCGAAGCTGCTCCGCCAGGGGCTGGAGGCGGAGCTGCCACAAAAGGTGTTCCTGGAGGGTTTCCTCCCTGGAGATGGCGCCTTCCAGGAACATCCGCTTCGAATCGTCGTCGGGGTCCCGGCCCCGGCCGTAGCCGGGATCCGAGGCGTTCTCGTACACCCGGGCTTGGTCGGAATCCTGCTTTCGCTCCTCCGGAAAGGACTCCAAGGATATCGTGGACCGGTCCTCCACGACCTCCAAAGCGGGATTCGCCTCGATCTCCTGCTGGATCTCTTCCTTCAGCTCGGGCAGGGGGAGGGCCATCAGCCGAATGGACTGTATCATCTGGGGGCTGAGTTTCTGGCGCTGTTCCTGTATCAGTACCGGCTTCTGGAGCTGCAAGCTTTCCCCTCCGTGACTCCCTAGTACAAATCTTACCGTCCTAACGGGGAAAGTCAAGGCGCGCTGCGCGCATGTAAACCGTCTTTTCTTTCGAATATAGTCAGAAATATGGACGAACGCGGGGTACCGTGAGACGCCCGTTACGGCGCGGCTATCCCCGCCGGGCCTTAAGATTCCTTTCGATGTAGGGGACGTGAAAGTCCCCATGCCCGGAGTACATCTCCAGGTAGGCGGTCAGATCCAAACGGCCCCGTACGGGGTGCTCGAACCAGAAGGCGGACCAATCCTCGTCGATCAAGGTCCGAAGCCAGGATCCTAGGATGGACCGGAGCCGCACGGCTTCCTCCAGGCAGGCGAGCCCGTCCTGGCGGGAATACCCCAGCCGGTTTCTCCAGCCCTCCTGGCTCCAGTTGGGCACCTTGGCCCCGGGGTCCGCGACGGCGGCCCTTGCCCTATACCATCCCAGGGCGTCGGAATCCAGGAGATGGACCAGGTGTTCGTTGATCGACCAAGCGTCGGGGATGTCCGGGATGAAATACAGCTCCTCCCGCGTCAGGCCCCGCACCTTGTCCTGGACAGTCTTATAAGCCGTTACGAAGCGCTCGATACGCTCTTCCTTTTCCCTTCTGTCCATGCTTCCCCCTATGGAGATGAGAGTACGCCTCGAGACAATACTACCGGAGCCCGGGATTCGCAAGAAAAAAACCGGGCGCGGCCCAAGCCGCGCCCGCGTGGAGCAGCCGAAGTTCACTTCGGCGCCGCGAGTCCGGCGCCGGCCGGACTCGCGTGTACTCCCTGGATCGCGCGGCCCGAGGGGTCGGCCATGCTCGCCCAGGCGGCGTCCCAGCGTATAGCCGTGGGGGTGGAGCAGGCGATGGACGGACCGTCCGGTACCAGGTCCACCGCCGATGGGTTTCGGAAGTGCTCCTCGAAGATGCTGCGGAACCAGTAGGCTTCCTTGGTGGGCGGGGTCTTCACCGGGAACCGGTACCGGGCGTTGGCCATGGCGGAATCCGAGACTTCCTTTTCGGCGTGCGCCTTGATGGAGTCTATCCAGGAGTACCCGACGCCGTCCGAGAACTGCTCCTTCTGCCGCCACAGCACTTCCTTGGGAATCCAGCCGTCGAAGGCCTTGCGCAAGATGTGCTTCTCCATGCGGCCCTCGTCCTTCCGTATCATCTTATGGGCCGGGTCGATGTTCATGGCCGCCTCCAGGAACCGAGGGTCCAGGAAGGGCACCCGGGCCTCCACGCCCCAGGCGCACATGGCCTTGTTGGCCCGGAGGCAGTCGTACAGGTGGAGCATGGACAGCTTGCGAACCAGCTCCTCGTGGAATTCCGTCGGGTTCGGGGCCTTGTGGAAATAGAGGTAGCCACCGAAGATCTCGTCGGATCCCTC
>CAYTYG010000202.1:0-5977 GCA_964441515.1 uncultured Treponema sp. | reverse complement strand
CTAATTCAGCCGGTTCCCCACAGGCGTCTTTTTGGCCGTCCGCTAATCCTTCCCGCTAGAATCTCCGTTTGCGAAGCCCTACACGGGATGAACGCCGTCCGTCGCCATCGCCCCGCCATCCAACGCGGCCGCTAGGCCACAAGGACGGCATATAGGCCGTACTCAATCGGTACATGGTCAGTATACCATAGCTTAACGGGTTTTTGCTGTACGGGCTTGTAGTGAATCGGGAATATTCGACTTCCCCGCCCCGGACGCGTCTACGGCCATCCTCGCGCGTTTGGGGGCAATTTAGACGGGGCCTTTTCACCCTCGCAAACGTATGCGGGGTCTATGTTGCAGTAGTACCTACGCAACGTTGCGGAGGTTGAGCCTCGAATGTACTTTCGAGCTTACACCTCACGGCTAGGATATCCATAATTACATATAATTGTAATACAATCATTGACCCGCTGTATCATACGTGATACATTTCAGTATGTACCGCGTGAAGGTCAAAAAGGCGGCGTTAAAGCGGATCGGGAAAGCGCCGGAGTCTATCCGGTTCCTTTTCGACGAATTGGCGGACGATCTAAGAGAAAAGGGGCCGATTCAATCGACATGGCCGCATTTTTCTTCACTCGGAAAGTCAAAGTACCATTGCCATCTTACCTATTCGTGGGTGGCTTGCTGGTACAACGAGGGCGATTCGATAGATATCGAGGTGTACTATGCTGGTAGTCGAGAAGACGCGCCATATTAAAGCGACTCTTTCGGGACAGGGGGCGGATGCCCTCGCGGATGTCCTGCGGGAATGCCTCCCGGACGCGGCTTTTATTGACGAAGACGCCGAGTACGTGGACTGGGAAACCTCCGACCTCGCGCGGGATATAAAGGCGAAAAAGACGCCCGGAAAACTTGTTCGCGCGTATCGGGAACGGGCGGGGATGACCCTTGTAGAGCTTGCGCAAGCCGTAGGAACGAAGTATCCGAACCTCTCCGCGATTGAAAACGATAGTCGGGTAATCGGCCTTTCTATGGCGCGCAAACTGGGCGAAGCCCTTGGCGTGGACTATCACAAGTTCCTAGACTAACGCCTCACGGCTTCCCGTCCGCCTCTATAAGTCCATTGATAATTCCCAGGACTTCGAGGAATCCCGCCCGCATTCCGTTCAGGAACGGGTCAGGGTTCCCCCGCGTCCCCTCCGTTGCTTCCGCTGTCCTGTCGGCTATCAGGTTCCGGGCAAGCTCCAAGGCTTCGCGGTTATTCATTCGCGGCCTTCACGGAGACGGCTTTCTCCAAGGCCCTACGGGCTTCCGCCAGGTCGATAACCTGCGCACCGTGGGAATAATGCTCCATCATCCGCCCGGACTTATGCCCGGCCAGGGCTTGAACGGTTATGTCAGGAAGTCCCGCCGAACGAGCGTTCGTAATGAAGCCGTGCCGTAACGAGTGAAGGGTAAGGCGTCGCGCCTTCCGCGCTTCCGCGTCAATCCCGATAGCCTTCAAAACGCGCCAATACCCGCGCTTCAATACCGTTTCGCTAATAGGCTTTTCCGGGTCGAATAAATCGGGATGGACGAAGGCTTCCGGGGCGGACGGGAAAAGGCCCCGCAAGGATTCCAGGATAGGCCGAAGCTCATCGGGGAGAAACACCCGGCGGGCGCTTCCGGCTTTGGGCGTTTTGTCCCCTTCCTCGTCGATCCAGTTATGCCGAACGTATACGACGCCCTCCCCTTCGTCTATATCGCCCCAGCGGAGCCCGCGAATCTCCCCTCGGCGCATTCCGCAAAAAGCGGCGAATAAAACGGCGCTATGCACGCGGATATCCGATTCTTTAACCTGGACTAGCCTTGCCGTTTCCGAGGGGGAAAGTACGCCTTTCTCGTTCACTAGAACGGCAACGGGCTTTACGGCCCGGAGCGGATCGGAAGGAAGGTCCCCCCGCATAACGGCCGTATGCACCGCCACCTTGACCGCTTGGAGCGCGTAATTCACCGTCCGCGCCCCGGTCCCGCTTTTTAGCGCCCATATCTTCCAGTCTTCCACGATCCCGGCTTTCAACCTGGAAAGCGTCAATCCCTTGAACCGGGGGAAGGGGGAAACGTGAAGGCGGATAGCGCGGCGGTTGTTTTCCAGGTATTCCACGGAAAGGGGCTTCCGGTCCGCTATTCGCTTTCCTTGCGCGTAGTTCCCGTCATCCGCCCAGAATGCGGAAACATAGTCTAGGAAGAACGGGTCCAGGTTGCGGCTAATTTCGTCGGCTAATTCCTCCGCGACGGAAGCCGCCTCGATAACGCCTTTACGGCGCGGGCCTGCGGGAATCTCGGTTGACCGGGTTACTCTGTAGCTTTGGGATTCTTCATTCCAGAAACGGGCGTACCAAACACCCTTGCGCATAAAAAGAGAAAACGGAGAACGCATAGCCAGCCCCTTTTCACGCCGAAAAGTGTGACTTTTCGTGTGACTTTCGGTGACTTTTGCGCTTCTCCGTTCTTCCGGTCGAAGCTAACAGCCTTCTAAGTATTTACCCTAAAAGGCTTTACAAAATGGGCGATACAAGAGTCGAACTTGTGACCCCCAGCGTGTCATACTGGTGCTCTAACCAACTGAGCTAACCGCCCGCGAGACACGACGTTATACCCCGAAAGGGAATGCCGTGTCAATCCGAGGCTATTTCGAAACCACCCCGAGGAATCTTTCCAGGACCTTCTTCCGGTCGAGGGGCTTAACGATGTAGTTCTTGGCGCCCGAAACCAGGGCCTGCTTCACCAGATCCTGCTTTCCCAGGGCGCTGATCATGATCACCTTGGCTTTCTTGTCGAACTCCAGGATCTTCTGCAGCGCCGTGAGCCCGTCCATCTTGGGCATGGTGATGTCCATGGTCACGACGTCCACGTTGGGATAGATCTCCTTGTACTTCTCGTACCCCTCCAGCCCGTCGCCCGCGGTTCCGACGACCTCATACCCTTCCGAGGTCAGGATCTGGCTCAGCTGCTTGGCCACGAACATGGAATCGTCCACGATGAGCACGCGGTAGGGCGTTCCCTCGGGCTTCAGCCCCTCGGGCTTTCTCGCATTGATGTCCGGGAAGTCTTCCTTGGTTTTCATGTCGAGATCCCCCAGGTTAGCCGCGTTCCCGCACGGCTACGTTGATTTCCAGCTTGCCCTGGGCGGTGTCCATGGGAACGATCAGGGCTTCCACGTCGTGGTCGGAAACTTCCATGTTCTCCCCGGTGAAGATGGCGGGGGGGGTCAGGTCGAAGCGGAAACCCAGATCGTGGAGCTTGGTGACCGCCTGGGCCGTGATCATGTTCGCAAGCTCCGTGATGGTGGCCTTCACCAGCTCGTCCATCTCGGTCAGGTTCTCCCCGTTCATGACGGACGCGACCCGGAGAGCCGTGGGCTTGTCCATGTCGAATAGGACCCGCCCCTCCACGTCCCCCGCTAGTCCCACGATGGCGGCAACTCCCATGACCGGAATGGAGGTGGATTTCAGGTAGAGCTCCCCGCGCTTCACCTCCCCCTGGAGGACTTCCTTGAGGACATTGAACGCGGATTCCACGAAGGGATTGATGTACTCGACTCTCATGTTTTTCTCCCGTCCTATCGGATCATGCCTTTACGAAGGCGGATACCGCACCGGACCCCAGGGATTTCCATCCGCTGAGGACGGCCTTTTCGTTCGTACCCAGGATCAACAACCCGGTGTTTTTTATTTTGTCCGAGAAATCGTTCAGGATCTGTTTCTGCCCCTCCGGAACGAGGAAGGAGATCATGTCCCGGCAGAGGATGAAATCCAGGGGTGGGAGGGGATTCGTGTTCAACACGTCATGGAATTCAAAGAAAATCGAGTCCCGTATCGTCTGGTTGAACGAATACCCGTTCTTTCCCTTTACCAGGAATTCCCGGTAGGGTTCGGGCACCCCGGAGGCCTCGAAGACCATGTTGGGGGCCATGGATATATTGAGCAGGTCGGAATCGTTCGCCCAGATCTTCACCCGGGACTCCGGGTACTTCTTCCGCAGGGCGCAGGCAAAAGACCAGGTCTCGTGCCCCTTACCGCAGCCGGGATTCCAGACGTTCAGATTCTTGGCATCCGATTCCGGGAGAATTCCGATCACCGCGTCCAGGTAATCGGCGCCCCAAAGGGCGCCGGTGTACGGCGAAAAGAACCCCTCCAGGAAGAGGTCCGCGTCCCCCGCCTCCTGGAGCTGCACATCCTTGCCCTTGCGCAGCTTGCCCCATTCCCCGAAACGCTCCTGGAACCACCCCTCGTTCACGGCGGTGACGGCGAACTGCCGGAAGGCGAAGAGTCCCTCCTTCACGAAGGAGGAGGTCATCTCGGCCTCCGTCGCCCCGGACCAGAGGTTCTTGGCCGCGCCCGGGAGCGCCGAAGCGGCCGCGGGCTGGGCGGCCTCGTAGTGCGCGGGCTTCTCCTCCTTCTCCGCCTTCGGGGTGAATATCTTCCCGATATCCAGGATTATGTAGAGCTTCCCGGAGTTCTCCACGATGCCCTTGATGTACTTGACGTTGATATCGCCGAATATGGGGTGCGGGGGCTGTATATTCGTCCGGGAAATCCCCACGACCTTGTCTATGCTGTCCACGATCACGCCGAAGACGTGGTCGTCGACTCGCAGGATCAAAAGACTCTCGGTCTTTTCCTCCGCCCTCTTCTCCACGGGAAGGTGGGACATGATCCTCAGGTCGATGATGGAGATGATGTCGCCCCGCAGGTTGTAAACCCCCCGGACGAAGGGGGCGGCGTTCGGAACATACGTGAAGCGGCTGGCGTGGGCGATCTCCTTTACGTTCATGATGTCGATGCCGTATTCCTTCCCGCCCAGGGAGAAGGTCACCATCTTGTAGTCTATCTTCTCGGCCTTTTCCTTCTTCTCCGCCTCGAGGCTTTCCGAAACCTGTTCGTTCGTTTGGGTTGCCATGCTCAAAACTCCCCGGCCTTCATCGGATCGTCCCTTCCAGCCGCTGGCGATCCTCTTTTTCCCGCTTAAGCCCCAGCTCCAGGAGCTGGCTCACGTCGATGATGAGGCACACGGAGCCGTCCCCCAGGATGGAGGCGCCGGCTATGCCCGGAGAGGCCGTGTACTGGTCCCGCAGTGGCTTGATCACCACGTCCTCCTCCCCGATCAGCGAATCCACCATGAGCCCGACGCGCTTCTCGTTGGTCCCCACGATCACGATGAAATTGTACTCCCTTTGCTCCGTCGAGGGGATACGGAAGAGGCGGTCCAGGCGCAGGAGGGAAACCACGTCGTTCCGGACGTTGATGACTTCGTAGTTGTCGATCATCCGTATTTCGGAGGGCTTTATCCTGTGGGACTCCACGACGGAGGTTATTGGGATGGAGTATATCTCCCGGCCGACCCGCACCAGGAGCCCCTGGATTATGGCGAGGGTGAGGGGCAGCTTGATCGTGAATTTGGTGCCCTTGCCGTGCTTGGAGCTCACGGCCACCATGCCGTTGAGCTTCTCTATCTGTCGGCGCACCACGTCCAGGCCGACTCCCCGGCCGGAGATGTTGGTCACTTTTCCGGCTGTGCTGAATCCCGGTTCGAAGATCAGGTTGAAGGCTTCCACGTCCGTGAGGATCTTGCTGGGATGGATGATGCCCCGTTCCACGGCCTTGCTCTTGACCGCCTCCACGTCGATGCCCTTACCGTCGTCCTCGATCTCTATGATGATCATGTTGCCTTCGTTGGAGGCGCGGAGGTGGATGGTGCCCTGCTCGATCTTCCCCGCGGCCCGGCGGGCGTCGGGGCTCTCGATTCCGTGATCCAGGGCGTTCCGAACGGAGTGCATGAGAGGGTCCAGGAGGTCCTCTATGACCGACTTGTCCAGCTCCGTCTCCTCGCCCTCGATGACGAGCTCCACCTTCTTGTCCAGGCTCTTGGAAAGGTCCCGCACCAAGCGCGGGAAGCGGCTGAAAATCTGGCTGATGGGCACCATGCGGATGCGCATGACGCCTTCCTGGAG
>CAYTYG010000201.1:4919-6009 GCA_964441515.1 uncultured Treponema sp. | reverse complement strand
CGTCCCGGATATGACGTTCCCGGAACTCATACTGGGCCGCGATGGAAGGAAAGGGAGCCAGATCCTCGGAGGAGTGGGCAACCGTTTCCGAGAAAACCTCCTGCAGATCCTGGAATACAGCAACTTTGGTGGATGTGGACCCCGGATTGACCACCAGAATAACGCTCATGAAAACTCCTTGACCGTGCAGGAATTGCTGCTATCCAAGGAATCCCGCGGGATTCTTCCTTACCGGGGCTTCCGACCGGCGGCGAGACTGCCCGAAGGATTCGTACGGCCCGTCCGGTATCCAGTATAGCCGTGATTCGTATGGGGTGCAACAAAAAAATGCATCTATTGAAAAGGTATTTTATCTTTTGAAAATTTCCCTACAAGTATGTTTTATAAAACATGGGGGAAAAGCACCCGGCGGAAACATGCCGGGTGTACAACAGGATTGCCCGGCGTACGGGGATGAGAGGAAGACCCGGTTACGGGAGCCGCCGGGGAAACCGGCACCGCGTCGGACGCTTATTTTGTTTTCAGCAGGTAGACCATGTAGAGGCGGATGTACTCTTCCAGGGCGGCATGGTTCCGGATCTTGAGGAGCGACGGTGTATCCGCAAGCGTGGCGGCCAGGCCCTTCACCCTCTCCGTCGTCAGGCCGGAGGGGCTTATGGATCTCAAGAGCCCCCGGAGGTAGTCCCGCACGAGGGCGTTCACGTCCTCCGTCAGGTCCGACTTCGCCTTGGGATTGATGAGGGTGTTCCATCGGCCCATGAGTACGGAAAGATACTCCTCCAGCTTGTAGCCCTCGGGCAGGAGTATCCGCTCCACCTTCGTAGCGGCCGCCGCGAATTCCAGGCGCCGGTCCGTGTGGGCGGCCGGCTTCGCCTTGCCCTCCGCGCCCGCCCCCTTGCTCTCTTCCGGGAGAAAAGACCTCTCCCTCTTCCGGCGCCGCCGGGCTGCCGCGCGGAAGAAGAAGGCGAATATCCCGGAGATGATGGGAAGGGTGTACCAGATGGGCAGGAGGTTGCGGACGTCCATGACCAGGTGCTTGCGCCGCAGATCCAGAAGCTCGTCTATGGAGACAAGATCCCCCTTCGAGAAG
>CAYTYG010000201.1:3768-4909 GCA_964441515.1 uncultured Treponema sp. | reverse complement strand
CGCCGCCACGCCGAGCAGGGCGTGCTCGTCCCTGACCTCCGACGTCCAGGCGGTGACCAGGTACCGGCAGTCCATCCGCGGCGGCGGGGGCATCCACACCGGTCTGCCGTCCGGGGTCTCCCGCAGCTCATTATAGACCAGGGTGAAGAATCTCTCGGATACGAGGACGAAGAGCACGGGGTATCCCCGGGCCACCCGGCCCTCCAAATCCTTGCGGTACGCGTCGTCGTCCTCCATGGTAGGAAGGGTCTCGTACGCCTCCATCACGGCCTTCCATTCCGCTATGAGGGACGTGCGTATGGACGCCCGGGCCTCCCCCAAAAGCCGCACGACCAGGGGCAGAACGCGGTTTTTCGCGATGAACCAGCGCTGCCCCCGGGAAACCGCGGGCATGAGGAGTTCCGGCAGGCTGCCGGGGGCGGCCCGGGTGGTCTTCTCCTTGAGCCATTCCTCCAGCTCCTCCCGGGTGTATTTCCCCAGCAGGGGTCGGCCCATGCTGTCCCGGAAGTTCGTCACGTCGTCCATGGTGTAGTTGTACGGGGCTTTCCGCAGGGCGGCTTCCAGGGTCTTGAACGCGGCGTCCCGTTCCGAAATGCGCTGGGCCTTGCCCTTGTAGAAATTGTTGTAGACCTCGCACAGGTAGATTGCCTGGAGATTGGACCAGTCTTCCGAGTTTTTGTCCACCTTCTTGGCGATGTCCTTCTTCATGTAGCTGGCCAGATAGGCCCACATCGGGAAGGTAATATCGTTGGAGGAGGCGCGCATCTCCTTGATGGCGTCGTAGGGTTTGATCAGGACCGCCGAGAGGGCTTCCTTCAGCTGCATCTCCTTCCCCGGAAAGGCGAAGACCAGCTTGTTCTGGACAAAATCCTTGTTTCCCCCCTTGCGCAGGTACTGTCGTAGCTTCAGGACGGAGTGCTCCAGGAGCTTGTCCGCGACCATGGGGGAAAGGACGAGAACGGGGCGTATTCCCTCGGGGAAGATGAGGCGATAGAAGGGAGCGGCGCGGTCGCGGTCCGTCTCGATCAGGGAGCCCAGGTCGTTTTCCACGGAAACGGCCTGCACCCATTCCGAGGGCAGATCCACGTGGATGGAGTCCTCGTCCGGGAAGGGGATGTCCGGGTTTTCCTCCAGCCGGCGG
>CAYTYG010000201.1:0-3758 GCA_964441515.1 uncultured Treponema sp. | reverse complement strand
ACTCGGCCATGAGGCGCTCCGTGAAATACTCGGGGAGGGCTATGGACTCGATCTGTCCGCCCACGGTGTTGATGGATAGATGGCGTTCCCGTGCATATTGAAAGAGCTTGGGAACCAGAACTACGTCGGGGTTGGAACTCAGGTCCCGATAGATGGGATCCGGCCGGTTGGCCTGGGCGGCCTGGCGCTGCACCATCTGGGCGAAGGAGCGGTACTCGATGAAGGCGGATTTATTTTTCGAGGCATAGGACCGGAGCAACTGCAGGATATCGATGTCTCGGGCCATAGGCTATGTTACCCGCCTCCATAGATACAGGCAAGAAAAAACGGCCGACCCAGGCGGGAACGGCCGTTTCACCCGCGACGCATCAACGGGTCTTATGCCGATTCTTTCTCTTCTTTTTCTTCCGCTTGTGCGTCGCGATCTTCTTGAGTTTTCGCTTTCTTCCGCAAGGCACGGTCGTACTCCTTCTATGCACAAGGTCCCGCGCGCGGCCCGCCGGAGGCCGCCGGGACTCCGTACCGCGTGGACGTATAGCCTAGTATGCGGAAAAGCCCCGGGACAGTCAAGTACGCCGGGGACGCATTTTCCCAACTCCGCCTTGCAAAGTTAGTCCGCATGGATTATACAATATCCGTATGCCATACCGGTCCCGTCCCGTTTCCTGGCACGAAGGACCGATACCCGAGGGTTCGGGGAAAAGGAGCTTGGACGCAAATGATAGCTAAAAGCGATATGCCGAACATCAACGAAAAGCGCCCCGAAGGGGTGAAGCCGGACGGCTCTCCATTCCGCGTCCTCATCGTGGACGACTCCATGTTCATAGCGAAGCAGCTGGGACAGATACTGACTTCCGAAGGCTTCGACGTGGTCGGTACGGCCGGGGACGGTGTGGCGGGTATCGAGAAATACAAGGAACTCTACCCGAACGTGGATCTGGTCACCATGGACATCACGATGCCCAAGATGGACGGCGTAACGGCCTTGGAAAAAATCCTGGAATTCGACAAGAACGCCGTCATCGTCATGGTGAGCGCGTTGGGCAAGGAAGATATCGTAAAGAAATCCCTGCTTCTGGGAGCAAAGAGCTATATCGTCAAGCCTCTAGACAGGAAAAAGGTCCTGGAGCGCATCATGACGGTCCTCTCCCACTGAAGGTCCGGAACCTTCACGATTTCGCGGCGCCGTCCTCATCCCCGGACTGCTTTTTCTTCACGACGACCTTGCGCCTTCGGGCCGGCTTTTCCCCCTCGGGATCCGCCGAGTGCGGGCGGCTTATCCTCTTGGCCCTCTTGGGCGCCGGGGATGTGTCGATGTACCGGAGCGCTTTTTCGAAAGCCTGGAGGAATTCCCGCATATCCTCCTTGAAGACGACGATGGACCTCCGGTCGAATTCCGCGTTCTCCGTCGGCTTGGATTCCACGATGTTAAGGAAGACGTCGCCCGTCCGGTTTTCCTTGACGTTGAAGAAATAGGACCTGCCGCGGCAGTTTATTTTGCTTGAAAAGAGTTCGCCCCGAATCCCCATATCCGCATGCTCCTTGCCGACCTTTGCGGATAGTAGCATTTCCTGCGGAATGGTACAAGCCAGCCCCGGCGGACGTGAACGGAGTCCTCCCCGGACAGGGGGTTGAAAAAGCATCCGGGTTTTTCCATATCCTGCTAACCGGCGGACGAAGCGGCCGCCTCCACCATCGACCTCTGCCAATCCAGGAGGTAGGCCTCCCCTTCGGGGTCCCGCCCCCGAAGGTCGGCCATCACCCGCAGGACGGGCTCCGTGCCGCTTCCCCGCATCCATAGGAAGCCGGCCGGAATCCCGTTTTCGTCCCGGAACAGGATCTTAAGGCCCCCCTTCCCGGCTATCCCGAAGTCTTCCGAGACCTCCGTCTCCCCGGGGCCGACGGAAGCCCGGGCCTGGGTGGACGCGAACCCGAAGCGGTCCCCAAGCTCCGCGGCGCGGGCTTTCCACTCGGCCGTAAACCGGTCCTGGTACCGCCGTTTCAGCTCCGCGGGGTCCGAGGGGGGGATGCGAACGAGGGCCCGCTCCTCGAAGACGCTGGTCGTCGTCCAGGGGGGAAGGCTGCGGATCACGTCGTCCAGGGTAAAGTCCGGCCTGTATTCGCCCCCCTTGCCGGCCGCCTCCAGCCAGGTCCGGAAGAGGGAGGGGACTCCTCCCTCCCCCCGCAGGACCAGAAGCTTCAGCAGGGCCGCGAGGGTGTTCAGGGGATCCCGCACCGCGGCTGGGTGCGTGATGTTGCCCCCGTTGGAGCCCTCCCCCAGGATGCGTACCAGGAAGCCCCGGGAGCGGAGGGATCGGGCAAGGTTGACGACGTTGGCCTCCCCGGTCTCCGCGCGATGGACCTCGGCCCCGAGGATTCCCGCTATGGCGTCCACCCGCAGGCTCGTGGCGTCGTTGACCGCCACGGCCCGGGGAGCGACGGAGCCCGCCAGGCCCGCCAGGCCGGCCAGTTCGGCCAGAACGGCCAGGGAGAAGACTTCCTGGGCCTCCAAGGCCTCCGCCCGGGCCTCCCGGCCGTTCCAGCGCACCAGGTTGCCCCGGTCCCCGTCGCAGTCCGGGACGTATCCCAGGAGGAAGGAGGTGTCGGCGCCGTGCGAGGCTTCCAGCTCCCGGCGGCATAGGTCCAGGGATTCCCCCTCGGGGACGATGCGGTGAACGAAGGCCCTCGGCCGGGCGTTCACGAGCCGGGTCTTGACGCCCAGCATGGCAAGGAAATCCTCGTCGATGGAAAGGGAGCGGGCGGAGCCGTTCATCTCCGCCACCACGCCCACGGGCCGTTTCGCGGCGGAAGCGCCCACGGCGTCCAGGATCTTTTCCTGGGTTTCCAGGTCCTCGGCGTCCGCGGCCACCCGGCGCGCGAAAAGCGTGTAGGCCGACTGCGCGAGCCTTTTTTCCGCGGGGCAGGACACGAAGACCCGGGAGACGGCCTTCGTGTCCGCCCCGGCCGCCAGGGCCGCCAAGGCCGCCGGGGCTTCGGGATCCCGGGCCAGGGCCAGAAATTCCTCCGCAAGGACGGCGACCTGGGGCCCGGGAAGGACTCCGCCGTCCGAGAATCCGAACTTTACGCCGTTGTGGCCCGGGGGATTGTGGCTGGCGGATATGTAGCAGAACCCGTCCAGCCGGTCCTTCCCATCCGGGCCTTGGCCGCCCCGGGTCCAGGCCATGATCTCCGGCGCCGCAAGAATGAAGGCGTAGCGCGGAACCACCCCGGAGGCCAGGAAGATCCGGACCATCACGTCCGCCAGGGCGGGGCCCGTGGGCCGTGAGTCCAGGCCCAGGGCCACGACGGGGGTCGCCCCGGGGGAAGGCCCGGACTTGCTCCCCAGCTCCTCTCCAAGCCGTCGGGCGAAGACCCGGGCCATGCAGGCCGCGAGGAACAGATCCGCGGGGCCCACGGCTTCCGACAGGGAGGACTCGTCCCCGTCGGCCGCGAAAACCTTTCGCCAGCCCGAGGCGGAGAGGATGAGGGGCCGAAGCGCCCCCTCGACGTCCGCCGCGGAGGGAAGGGCGTTCGGATCCAGGGGGCAGGCTTCGGGATCGCCGACGGGAAAACCCGTCGCGGGGTGGATGATCATGGACATGGGAACCTCGCTCTCCGGACAGGATGCTGAAGGCGGGAAAGAGAGTCAAGGAGATACGGGAAAGACAAGGGAGGAATGGGGGAAAGGGACCGGGGTACGGAGACTCCGCGGTTATTTGATCCCCAGGTCCGGGAGCTCCAGGGGGCTCTCCGCGGCG
>CAYTYG010000200.1:0-6145 GCA_964441515.1 uncultured Treponema sp. | reverse complement strand
CTCCGCCCGGTACTCATCCACCCGGCGTTCGAAATCCTCCAAGGTCTTCTTCTCCAGGTCAGCGGCTTCCCGGGTGAGTTTCTCGTTGATGCCCGACAGGATGCCCCGGATTTCCTTCTCCATCTCCTTGCCGGATGCGCTGTACTTCGACATCTCCGCACGCAGGTCCGCCTGGCGCTGGGCGAGATCCTCCTGATGGGCCTTGAGCTGGTCCTTGACCTTGGCCTGCATGGCCTGGGCCAGTTCGAGGGCCCGTTGCTCGATCTTGTCCAGGCGCTGGACGACCATGCCCTCGGTTTTTTCCGCGCTTCGGGATATCTCGTCGATACGGTTGGAGAGGGCCTCCGTCTGGCTGGAGACCTCGGAGCGGGAGGCATCCAGGAGTTCCCGGGCATCCTGCTGCCACTCTGCCTTGAATCCCTTCACCAGGCCCTGGGTTTCGGCCACGCGTTCCCGGGCCGCGTCCTGGAGGACCTTCATCTTGGAATCGAGGGCTTCCTTCAGCTTGTCGCCCCGGGCGTCGATCTGTACCCGGAATTTCTCGTAGGCGGCGTCCTCCAGACGCTCGGCCTCGTCCTGGGCCTTGCGGAAGGCCTCCGCGAGCATCTTCTCCATCTCCACGTAGCGGGCCTTGGCCTGCTCGTTGGCCTCCCGGTAGAAGGCGGCTACCTGCTCCCGGCGCTGCTCCGTATCGGCTCGGAGGGCTTCCACCTCCTCCACCGTGGATTCCAGGCGGTCCCGGGCTTCCGCGACGATCCTGTCCCGGGTGGCGTCCAGGGCTTCCTGGGCGTCCCGGGCGAAGCGTTCCTGGAGCAAGGGGACTTCCCGGTCGATCCGCGCCAAGGCTTCCTCGGAATCCTTCAGTTTTCGAGCCAGCTGGTCCGCGAAGGCGCTTTCCTGGTGTATGAGCTTAAGGTTTTCGTCCACCCGGACGGTCATATCCATGAGCTGGGCCAGGATTTTGTCGTATTCTCCCACCCGGGAGCCCATGGCCTCCAGGGAATCCGAGCGGGCGACGAAGCCTTCTTCGGCCTCCTTAACCCGCTTAAGGACTTCCTTGGCCGCCTTGGAGCGCACGTCCAACTCGATTCCATAGGACTTGAGATCCTCGGAGCGCTGGTCCACGTAGGCGGTGAGGTCTTCCCGGATCCTGTCCGCGAACTTCTTGACCTTCTCCAGGGATCGGTTGTCGCGGTCCAGGAAACGATAGACGGCCAATACTATGGCTACGATTGCGATGGTTATGATATTGCCGGGGTCGAACAGCATTCGGCGCTCCCTGGTACGGTTCTGAATAGAACGGTTCCGGGCCGCCCCGCCGGCCGGCGGCGAGCGCCCTTCTGTCCGCTCACGCGGAAGTATATACCATGGAAGCCTACAAATGAAGCCGGAGAATGGGTCGGCCGGATAAAAAGCTCCGTCCTAGGCGTTGATCTCCCGGCTCCGCTTCGCCGCGGCGTCCACCGCGTCCATCACGATGGAACGGAAAGCGCGGCGCTCCATGACGTGAATCCCGGCGATGGTGGTTCCGGCGGGAGAGGCTACGATGTCCTTGAGCTCCCCGGGGTGCATCCCGGACTCCAGGATGATGCGGGCCGCCCCTTGGAGGGTCTGGGCCGCGAATTCGTAGGCGGCCTCCCGGCTCATGCCGTTGAGAACCGCCCCGTCCGCCAGGGATTCGATGAAGAGGAAGACGAAGGCCGGCCCGGACCCGGACAGGGCCGTTACGGTATCCAACCACTCCTCCTCGACCAGGCGGGCCCTTCCGGCCATTCGGAATATCCCCAGGATCTCCTCCACGTCCTCCGGCGGGACGCTTTCGTCCGCGCAGACCGCCGTCATGCCCAGGCCCACGGACAGGGCGATGTTCGGCATGATGCGGACTATACGGGGCGGTGTAGCGAAGAATCCGCGCAGCCGGGCGATGGAGACGCCGGCTACCATGGAGACTAGGATCGTATCGGGGGAGAAACCCTCCGCCGCCTGGGTCAGAACGGAAGCCACGGCCTTGGGCTTGACGGCCAGGAGTACCCTGTCCGAGTTGCGCGCCAGGTCCTGCAGGCTTTCCTGGACCAAGAGGCCGTGCTTTTCGGCCATTCGCTCGGCCCTCGCGCGCGTCCTGTTCCAGATGAGGCCATGACCCTCCCCGACGGCGGGTCCGAGAGAGTCCAGGAGTATTTCTATTATTCGTCCGGCTCCGATGTAACCGAAGATTTTTCTGGTTTCCTGGTCGGTTTTCATGGGAATCCAGAATAGACCAAATGGGGACGATGGGGAAGATACCATTCCGAGATGGTCAGCTCAGCTCAGATGGTCAGCTCTGTCCCCGTTCCATGGTTTTTGGTTTCCCAACTTGCGCCGAGGACGGGGCTTCAATAGAATGTAAACAGCCGGGTTCCGTTATTCTGATCTTGCCATCTCCAGCATTTTATCCCCGGCAGGGAAGTGTGACGTGTCCAATGAGATTGATCCTGAAATTGCCGCTCTCATCGGAATGGGAAACGGGTCGCCTTCACAATCCGGCGGCCGGAGGGGTGAAGGGCCGGGTGACGAGTCCTCACCGGACTTTCAGTCCCTGTTCGGGGACGCGGACTTGGTCAAGGAAGAACGGAAAAAGGCGGAATTCGACGTAGACCTTTCCCGTACACGCATAGCCCCGATTGTGAAGGAAACCGAAGCAGTCCCCAACGAGTTCTTCAACGACCCTGATTTTTATAAAAAAACTCTGGGAGGCGAGGGGGAAGAGTCTCAAAAAGTCCACAACCTCCTTTCCAAATACCTTCAGACCAAGGATCCCAAGGACAGGGGCGTCTACCGTCAACAGCTTATCCCCGCGTACTGGAATCTTCTTCATCGTATTGCACTTAAAAGCCCTACTGTGGGATTCCCCATCCAGAAGCAGCTGCTTATGCGGTATGGTGTGCTCCTTCCTACACTGCTATCTGCGGAACAGCAGGACATTTTACAGCGGCTTGTTTATAAAAAGGAGATCGATGAGCCTTTCTATTATCTTGACGAGTGGATTCGAGCCGTCGCCTTGGGGCACGTGGGCCAGAGCGCCACGGATGAAGTGAAGTCAAAATCCAGGGATGACAGGACCAGGTACAATACCATTTTACAAAGAGTTCAGGGAAAGAAGGAAGCGGCGGAGAGCCTCATGAAATCGAAGGCCGAGACTCGTCGGAATCTGGAAAATCTCCTGAAAGAACGCCTGGAACAGATTGTCCAGCATTCGCCTCTTTCGGGCTACCCTAGGGTACCCGCTCCTTATAGCGAGAGCCAAAAGAAAATTATGTCGGAATTCCAAGAGGTTTTCCGCAGCATGCTCCAGGCCGACAGGGAACTTGCCTCTACCATCGAAACCTTCAAGGAAGCCACCGAGGAAGTCGAGTCCGTACGACAAAAGATGGAAGGACTAGTGGAGGATGTGAAAGCCAACTTACAGGCTATAGCACAGGAGTATGAGACTGTACGCCAAATGACCAAGCTCTGTGTCGGGCGCCAGGGCAACCATTTCCCCATTCTCTCTAAAGAGTATTTCCACGGAGGCCCGAAAGATATAGGATCCCGGGAAAACATAGCTAAGTTTCTTACATGGATCGAGAGTATTGATTCTCAGGCATTCTGCCGGCCGTACAAGAACACTTTAAACCGCATCGTCCCGTATGTAGTCATCTTGCCGACCTATGGGGATTACGGGATCTGCTGGGAGCCCTTCGATAAATTCAACCGGGCAACAAGCCGGGGCCGGGTGGCAATACCAATGTTTCCCAAGAACCTTCAGGCGGCGGTTGTCACGGCGGTCGCCGACCTGCGCTGGCAGGTTGCCAAGGAGAAGGCCTCGTATTATTGGATGGAAGAAGGACTAACCGGCAACTACTACCAGTGGTTTACTGCTAAGAAGATGAAGGGCGACGTCAAGGAGTTTTTCATCCAGGATTATATCCTTTGGATCACCAAGGAGAGCGAAGGTATCCAGAAACTTGACAAAGAGGTACGGGCCGTCTTCTGGCGCTATATGCCCTTCGCGCAGGAAATCAAGGAAAAACTCCGGAACCGTAGCTATATTTATCAGGAGCTCTATCAGAAGGATATGAACCGCGCCATGTCCGATGGATATTGATAGTCCGGAGGACAGTCCGAGGGACAGAGCTTAATACAAGCATTTTTCCGGTTCTCATGCGAATACCTATGTATGAGAAAGCCAAGATTGGTGAAAAACGGCGCGCTATACCATGTTACGGCAAGGGCAAACCGTAAAGAAATGATTTTCGAGCCACATGAAATAAAGGTACTGTTTTTAAATGTTTTGAAGCGGGCTCGAAAGAAGTACAATTTTCGGATAGAAAATTTTTGCATATTGGGGAACCATTTTCATATGATGTTACGACCGGGGCCGAACGAGTCTCTTTCCCGAATTATGCAGTGGATCATGAGTGTCTTCGCGATGGCATTCAATCGTATTTATGGGTACTGGGGTCATGTCTGGGGCAGTCGGTTTTTTTCACGGATACTCGTAAGGCTCTCGGAATATATAAAAGTTTTCGACTATATCGACAGGAATCCGGTCTCGGCTGACTTAGTTGAAAAACCGCAAGACTGGCGCTATTGCGGGTTTTGGAATTATCGTCAGCGGGGGTTCGAATTTTCCGGGATACCGGATAGATACCTGGCTTTAGTTTTCCCAGGATGTTCGCCCCTTCTTTTGCCCATGTAGTAAATCATTTTACCAGTAACCACTGTTCTGGGTCCCTCGGCATTCATTTGGAAGAGGCTTTTTTAGGGCGTCGTTTTTATGGAAGCGAAACCGGTGGAGCTTTTTTCTTTCTCAGCGCCATGGTTGCCAGGCACACTCCAGCGATCGCGATGACCCCTCCGGATAGTTGAAGCCTTGTGAGACGTTCTCCCAGAATGAGAAAGGAAGCTATGACAGAGACAACTGGGATCAGGTTATTATAAACGTTCACGGTACTGGGGCCCAGGACACCCAGGGCCACAACATAGGACAGGTTAGCGATTGCGGAGCCAAATACGCCTAGGTAGACAACATTCAGGACTACCGTCGAGGTAAGCGCATCCCAGGCGGGAGACTCGAAGAACAGGAAAGGAACGAATCCCAGCATCCCAGATACGTTCTGCCAGAATGTGATCTCTAGACGATTATAACGGAGCAGGAGTGGTTGAGTGATAAAAGTATATACGACCCAGGATAATGCTGCCAGCAGCATGTAGATATATCCCATGGGCGAAGGGCTGAACTGTAGCGACTCGGCTACCAGCAATCCGACCCCGACTACGCTTAGAGAAGCCCCTATATAATTCCTTCTATGGAGAGGAGTACCCAGGATAACCCGGTCTGCCATCAGCGTCACGACGGGGATGGTCCCTATGATGAGGCTGGCCTCAGAAGCTGAAAGGAGAAGTACTCCGTTGTTTTCGCAGAGGAAATATACAGTGACCCCGAACAGACCGCTCGCGGCCATGAGCGGTACATCGCGAAGAGCGAGCTTCGGGAGGCGCCGCCGGCTGAGAAAGAAGAAAGTCAGAAAAATGTTCGCCACAAGAAAACGGGAAAACCCCAAAGTCATGGGAGGAAGGGCAATTACGGCTATCTTGATACTAAGAAAGGTGAATCCCCATATGAGGGCTGCAAGTGCTGCAAGGAAAGAGGCTTGGCTTCTGGAAGCGGGCATACCCCATCCTAGTAGAAGCCTTTTCCGTTCGCAATAGGCTTTCCTGGGGCCGATCTATATCGCGTTGGAATCCTCGGAAACGAGGCCTATTCCGACGTTTTACTCTCGGCTTCTCTTTTTTTTGCCTCGTTCCAGAGGGCGTCCATTTTTTCCATATTTTCTGCGGCAAGCTCTGTCCCCGCTTGAGCCATTTTTTTCTCGATAAACCGGAAGCGCGAGCTGAACCTCTCAACCGAACCGTGCAGGGCAACGGAGGGATCGATCCCAAGGAACCGGGAGACATTGACTACTGTAAAAAGAAGGTCGCCCATCTCGGACTCAAGCGCCCCGGCATCGCCCGCGGACTGCGCTTCCTGGACCTCGGCGATCTCCTCGTTGACCTTCTCGAAGACATCCCGTATGTCCTTCCAATCGAATCCCACCCGTGCCGCCCGTCTTGTGACTGCGTATGC
>CAYTYG010000199.1:5570-6176 GCA_964441515.1 uncultured Treponema sp. | reverse complement strand
ACCCACGTTACGCCTCCGTCCTTCCGATTTCATCCACGACACAGCTGATGTGGCACAGGCGCTTGAGCTGCATGTCCGCCCGCCCGCGTCCGCGGAACCAAACGCGCCGCATCCTCGGCCCCTCGTCGATCCGGAGGTCCCGGACGTAGAGCATGTCCTCCGCCAGCTTGCGGTTGCGGTCCAGCGCGTTGGCGGCCGCGGACGCGACGACCTTGCGGATGAGGCGCGCCCCCTTGTGGGGCATGTTGTCCAGGATCGCGATGGCCTCCGTGTACGGCTTGCGGCGGACCAGGTCCGCTACGGGCCGCACCTTGAAGGGGGAGGCGATCAGAAATTTTGCCTTGGCGATATAACCTGCATTCATGGCATCTTCCCCTGTCAGGCCTTCCCGACTTTCTTGTCGCTCCCGGAATGGCCGCGGAAGATCCGGGTAGGCGCGAATTCTCCGAGCTTGTGACCGACCAGGTTTTCGGTTACGTACACCGGAACCCAGGTCCTCCCGTTGTATACCGAGATGGTCGTACCGACCATCTCGGGGATGATCGTGGAGGTGCGGGAATAGGTTTTCACCATCCTCTTGTCCCCGCCCTTGGATATCTCGACGAT
>CAYTYG010000199.1:3533-5560 GCA_964441515.1 uncultured Treponema sp. | reverse complement strand
TCTTTTCGATGAAAGGCCCCTTCTTGATAGATCTCGACACGGTAAGCTCCTATCCCTTCCTGCGCTTGACTATGAACTTGCCCGACGGCTTGTGCGCGTCGCGCGTCTTGTAGCCCTTGCAAGGCTGGCCCCACGGGGTGACCGGCTGCTTGTAGCCCTTGCCGCGGCCCTCGCCGCCGCCGTGCGGGTGGTCCACCGGGTTCATGGCAACTCCGCGCACCCGGGGCCGCTTGCCCAGCCAGCGGTTGCGTCCGGCCTTCCCGATCTGCTCGTTCATGTGCTCTTCGTTGCCGACAAAGCCGATGGTCGCCGAGCACTTCTTGAACACCATCCGGAGCTCGCCGGAGGGCAGCTTTAGGGTGACGTAGTCCCCCTCCTTGGCGGCTATCAGGGCGCCGGCCCCCGCGGAACGCGCCAGCTGCCCGCCCTTGCCGAGGTTCAGCTCCACGTTGTGGACCGTGAGGCCCAGGGGTATGGACTCCAAGGGAAGGGAATTCCCCGTCTCGATCGGCGCCTGGGGCCCCGAGAGGAGCTTCTGCCCCACGGAAAGCCCTTTGGGGGCCAGGATGTAGCGCTTCTCGCCGTCCGCGTAGACGATCAAGGCGATGTTCGCGCTGCGGTTGGGGTCGTACTCGATGGAGGCGACCTTCCCGGGAATTCCTATCTTGTCGCGGAGGAAGTCGATTTCCCGGTACTTCCTCTTGTGACCGCCCCCCCGGCGGCGGACCGAGATGCGTCCGTTGGAGGCGCGCCCGGAGCTTCTCTTCTGGCCGGAGACCAGGTTCTTCTCGGGCTCCTTGCCGGGAGTCAGCTCGGTGTTGACCACCTGAACCCGGTGCCGGAGTCCCGGGGTTATCGGCTTGAATACCTTTATAGCCATATCTTCCCCTTAATCCTTCCCAAAAAGGCTCACACGCCCTCGAAGGCCTTGATCGTCTCACCGGCTGCGAGCCGGACGGTGGCCTTCTTCCAGGAGGACGTAAAGCCGGCGCGGTTTCGGAGCCGCTTGGGCTTTCCTTTTACATTCATCACGGTGCAGGACACGGGATGAACCTCGAACAGCTTCCGGACGGCCTCCATGATCTGGGTCTTGGTGGCGCGCGGATCGACGCGGAAGACGAACTTTCCCGTCTCGCGCATCTCGTTGGTCTTCTCGGAGAGGACCGGCTCGATCAAAATGTCTTCGTACTGCATGTTCCGGCTCCTCACGCCTTCGCGTAGAATTCGTTGAGGCTCTTCACCGCGGACTCCAGCACTACGACGGACCGCCCGTAGAAGAGGTCGTGGGCCCGGAGGCGGTTGAAGGACAGGAAATGCAGCCAGGGGATGTTCTTCCCGGCCCGCTTGATTTCCGGGTCGTCGTCCTTGAGGATCACGACCGTTCGCTCGTTCTTCTCCCGGGGCAGAACGTCCCGGAGTATCGCCGCCAGATCCCTGGTTTTCCCGTTCGGGACCGTAAAGTCCTGGACCACCTTCAGGCGCTGCTCCTGGGCCTTGAGGCTCAGGATGGTCTTGATCGCGAGGCGCTTGGCCTTCCGGGGCATCCGGTAGGAATAATCCCGGGGCTTGGGCCCGAACACGATTCCTCCGCCCACATAGACGGGCGACTTGACGTCTCCCTGGCGCGCGCGGCCGGTGCCCTTCTGGGCGTAGGGCCTGCGGTTCGTGCCGTGGACCTCCGACCGGCCCTTCGTGGAGGCGCAGCCGATCCGGGCGTTCGCCAGTTCGTTGTGGATCGCGTAGTAGATCACGTCCTCGTTTATGGGCAGGCCGAAGACCTCGTCGGAGAGCTGAACGGTCCCGAGCTCCTTGCCCTGCACGGAATAGAGTTTACCTTCCATCTCGGCCACCTATCCTCGCCTTTCTTTCTTGACGGCGGGTCGTATGACAACGGCGCAGTTCCTCGGCCCCGGTACGGCTCCGCGGATCAGGAGGAAGCCGTTTTCCGCGTCCACGCGAACCACCTTCAGGTTCAGCATGGTCACCTTTTCCCCTCCCATCCGGCCCGGAAGCTTTACGTTCTTGAA
>CAYTYG010000199.1:0-3523 GCA_964441515.1 uncultured Treponema sp. | reverse complement strand
AAAAGGGGATCTCCTGCTGCGAAAAGCGTTTGACGGTGGAACCGGGCTCCCGGTGGAATTTGGAGCCGTGCGTGCTCCGCCCGCCCCCGAAACCCCAGCGTTTCACGACGCCCTGGAATCCCTTGCCCTTGCTGGTGGCGGTGACATCCACGAAGCGGACTCCCTCGAAGAACTCGACGCCTACGCTCTTGCCGACCTCGACTTCCTTCCCGAAATCCCTGGATTCCCGGATCGCCTTCCGGGGCTCCACGCCCTCCGGGAACTGTCCGGCATAGGGCTTTGTAACGTTCTTCTTCTTCTTGACGTCGAAGAAACCGAAAACAAGGGCTTCATACCCGTACGTTTCCTTGTCTTTCCGGCCGATCACGACGTTGGGCGCGATCTTCAGGACGGTGACGGGGGTTACCTCTCCCGTCTCGTCGAAGACCTGTGTCATGCCGACCTTCTGTCCGATAATTCCGATCATTCGATGCTCCTAGCGTTGAACGCTTCGGTACGAAACCGGGCGTTTACTGCTTGATCTCAACGTCGACGCCCGCGGGAAGCTCCAGCTTCATCAACGCGTCCATAACGTCGGCGGTCGGATCGATAATGTCGATCAGGCGCTTGTGGGTTCTCATCTCGAACTGTTCCCGCGACTTCTTGTGCACGTGCGGGGACCTTAGGACCGTGTACTTGTTGATTCGTGTGGGCAGCGGAATGGGACCCGCAACCTTTGCACCCGCCTTCTGGACGGTGGCCACGATGGAACGGGCCGAATCATCGATAAGACGGACGTCGAATCCCCTAAGCCTTACGCGGATCCTGTCTTTCATACTTCCTCCAAAGATCTCTTGCATCCAGTCCTTGCGTGCCGTTCCCGGGAGGGCTTGCTCCGCAGGCTGGAAGCCGCGGGGTTTGGGGACCCCGCAAACCTTCGAGGCGCCGCGCGTACGCGCCGGGCCTCGGGAACCCTATTCCACGCCTCCCCCTCCCGGGAAAAGGCGCCGTCCCGGCCTCCGCAACCGGGAGCCGAAGACGAAAAGCGCGCGGCCCAAGGGGCCGCGCGCCCGAACACAAAACTTAGACCGTAACCTCGACGACCTGGCCGGAGGCTACGGTCCGGCCGCCCTCGCGGATGGCGAACTTCTGCCCCTTCTCCATGGCGATGGGGTAGATTAGCTCCACCTCGATCTCCGTGTTGTCCCCGGGCATGACCATCTCGCGCCCCTCGGGGAGCTTGACGGTGCCGGTGATGTCCGTGGTCGTGAAGTAGAACTGGGGCCGATAGCCGGAGAAGAACGGGGAGTGGCGTCCGCCCTCGTCCTTGCTGAGGCAGTAGATCTTCCCCGTGAACTTGGTGTGCGGGGTGATGGAACCCGGCTTGGCCAGGACCTGACCGCGCTCCACGTCCTTCTTCTCAATGCCCCGGAGGAGCGCGCCGATGTTGTCGCCGGCCTGACCCTGGTCCAGGAGCTTGTTGAACATCTCGACGCCGGTAACGACCGTATTCTTGGTCGGCTTGATCCCGACGATCTCGACGGTCTCGCCGACCTTGATGATGCCGCGGTCGACGCGGCCGGTCACGACGGTGCCGCGTCCGGAGATCGTGAAGACGTCCTCGATCGGCATAAGGAAGGGCTTGTCCGTGAGGCGCACGGGGTCCGGGAAGAAGGAGTCCATGGCGTCCAGGAGATCCTGGATGCACTTTGTGGCCTCGGGGTCATCCGGCTCGGACATGGCCCTGAAGGCGGATCCCTTGATGATAGGGGTCTTGTCGCCCGGGAAGCCGTAGAAGTTGAGGAGGTCGATGACCTCCTGCTCCACCAGCTCGATTAATTCGGCGTCGTCGACGAGGTCTACCTTGTTGAGGAAGACGAGGACCGAGGGGACGCCCACCTGGCGGGCGAGCAGTACGTGCTCGCGGGTCTGGGGCATCACGGAATCGGGGGCGGAAACGACGAGGACCGCGCCGTCCATCTGGGCGGCTCCGGTGATCATGTTCTTGATATAGTCCGCGTGGCCCGGGCAGTCGATATGGGCATAGTGCCTCTTCGCGGACTGATATTCCAGGTGACGTGTATTGATGGTGATACCGCGGGCCTTCTCTTCCGGCGCGTTGTCGATTTCGTCGTACTTCATCACCTTGTCGCCGAATTTCTTGGCGCAGTACATGGTGATGGCTGCGCTCAGGGTGGTCTTGCCGTGGTCGACGTGGCCGATCGTACCGACGTTCATGTGAGGCTTGGTACGCTCGAACTTCTCTTTGGCCATTGAAATTCCTCCTCTACCTATATACGGAACGATACAGCCCGCGTCTTTAAGGACACGGCATTATATAGGCGCCCGCGATTCTTGACAAGGGGCACGCGAAGATCGGCGCAGCCGATCTTCGCGGCATCGAGCTTCGCTCGTGAATCCGAACGAGCCCGCCCTGCCCCTTCACGGGAGCCGCATAAATAGCGGGCGGCTTTCAGGCGAAAGGCCTGGAAGCCTATCCATGAAACGGCGTTTGCCGCCGTTTCATGAGTTTACCAACGATAATGCGCGAACGCCTTGTTCGCTTCCGCCATCCGATGCGTGTCTTCCTTCTTCTTCACGGCGGTCCCCGTGTTGTTGAAGGCGTCCAGCAGCTCCGCGGAAAGGCGCTCGGCCATGGACTTGCCGGAACGCCCGCGGGCGGCGGTCAGGAGCCAACGCATGGCCAGGGCCTCCCGACGGACGTCCCGGATCTCGATGGGAACCTGGTACGTGGCGCCGCCCACCCGACGGGACTTTACCTCGACCAGGGGCTTTACGTTGTCCAGAGCCTTCAGGAAGGCGTCCAAGGCGGGAACCCCCGCTTTTTCCTGGAGTATGGCCATGGAATCGTTCATAATGCGGCTGCAGGTGGCCTTCTTGCCCTCCCACATCATCCGGCAGATGAACCGGGTCACGACGATGCTGTTGTACTTAGGATCGGGCAGGTGCCCCCGATCCTCGGTCTTTTTCTTGCGGCCCATGATTCCCCCCTACGCCTTCGGCCGCTTGGCGCCGTACTTGGACCGGGCCTTCTTGCGGTCGACGACTCCCAGGGTGTCCTTGGCGCCGCGAATGATGTGGTACCGGACGCCGGGAAGGTCCTTGACGCGCCCTCCGCGGATCAGCACCACGGAGTGCTCCTGAAGATTGTGCCCCACTCCGGGGATGTAAGCCGTCACCTCGACGCCGGTGCTGACGAGCCGTACGCGGGCCACTTTACGGAGGGCGGAATTGGGCTTCTTCGGGGTCACCGTCATGACGCGGGTGCAAACCCCGCGTTTCTGGGGGGACTCATGGAGAGCCGGCGCCTTGGTCTTCCACACGTTCTTCTTTCGACCAAGGCGTATTAGCTGGTTGATCGTAGGCATTACGCTCGTTCTCCTCGTCAGGTCGGGCGTCAGCATCGCCCGTATCCGATAATTAGGTACGCGATTCAATAGTAAGCCGCGGCACCCGGCCCGGGCGCGCGGAGCACTACAATAGAATTTTTCGGCCGTCCCTGTCAACGGGTCCGAAAGCTTCA
>CAYTYG010000198.1:2658-6193 GCA_964441515.1 uncultured Treponema sp. | reverse complement strand
AGAGATTAAGGGGACGGATGCCATAACGGGATTGCCCCGCCGTCTGGAGATAGATTCCGTTGAGGTGCGGGAAGCCCTGCAGGACCCAATCAACCAGATAGTGCAGGAGATAAAGAAGACCCTGGGGCAGACACCCCCGGAACTGGCGGCGGATATTGTGGAGCGCGGAATCGTGATGGCCGGCGGAGGGAGCCTGCTCAAGGGGCTTCCCAAGCTGATAGCGAAGGAAACCGGCGTGCCCGTCATACTGGCGGAACGGCCCCTGGAGTGCGTAGCCATAGGGGCCGGCAAGTTCTACGAAACCATGAAGAGCCAGGACGGCTCCCTCTACGGATCCCTGAGCCTCTGATGTCCGACCAGGCGGAGCGGTCCCTTACAAGAAGGAGAAACCTCGTATTCCTTCTGACGCTGAGCGCCTCCCTGCTCATCCTGCTTATCTCCACGAACTCCCTGGCCGGGGTCCCCCAGCGCGTGGGGCTCACGGTCCTGTCCTTCTTCCAGAAGGGCTTCGACGCCGTCGGCAACTTCGCGTCGGACACCGTGAAGAGCGTTTCGGAACTCCGGGACCTTCGGGTCCGGTACCGTGAGCTCATGGAGAGGGTGGAACGCTACCAGAACCTGGAGCGAACCCTTTCCGACCTTCAGAGGGAGAATGAGCTGTTGCGTTCCCAGCTGGGATATTCCGAAAAGGTCCGGCTCCGGAGGTCTTCCGCTCGAATTATTGCAAAGGATCCCGGGAACCTCTACTCCACCTTCGTCATCGACAAGGGGCTTTCGGAGGGGATCTCCAAGAACTCCCCGGTGATCGCCTACCAGGACGGTACCGAGGGGCTCGTCGGAAAGGTTGTCGAAGTCGGACGCTCGACCAGCATCGTCTCCCCCATCTTCGATTCCTCCGCCCATATATCGGCGCGGCTGGACCGCACGCGGTATGAAGGCCTCGTTTCCGGCAGCGGCAGCATGGACATTCCCCTTACCATGAAATACGTCAAGAAGAGGGCCCGGGACGAGATACAATTCGGAGACCTGGTCGTGACGACGGGGTACCAGTCGCTCTATCCCAGGGACGTGATCATAGGGCGCGTCACGAAGATCCTCATGACGGAATACCGGACCTCCCTGGACATAGACGTTGAGCCCGTCCTGGATTTCAGCCGCCTCGAGTATGTCTTCGTGGTGTTTCCCGAGTCCCGGGCGGAGGAATGATTTGCTTAAGACGATCGTTTTTTCTACGGCCGTGTCGGTCGGTTGCACCCTTCTGCAGTCGACCTGGCTGAGGTCCATCGCGGTCCTTTCCGTGATTCCGGACCCTGCGCTGCTGGTCATAGTTTTCACGGCCTTCCATAACACGCGCACGGAGGGCATCGTATCCGGATTTTTCTCCGGGCTGGTGCAGGACTTCATCTCTTCATCCCCCCTGGGATTCACGTCCTTCGTGCGGACTATCGTGTCCTACGGCTTCAACTCCCTGGCGGGGAATTTCTACATAGACCGGCTGCTTATGCCTATGCTCTTCGGGGCGGCGGCAACCCTGATCAAGGCTCTATCCACCGCGGTTCTGGCCTTCGTGTTCCCTGTTTTCATCCACGGCTACGATTTTCTGGACAAGATACTCTGGATTGAGACGGCCTACAACGCGGTCCTGGCGCCCTTGGTATTCTTCATCCTGGGCTTGCTTAAGCCTATCTTCGTTACGGCCCGGAACCGCGGATGAGCGACCTGTCGCCGGAAGGCACCGCAACGAATCCGAGGCGCCTCTTCCTGTTCCGCATGATGGTCGTTTCGGTCGTCGGCATATTTTCCATCCGCCTGTTTTCCCTACAGATCCTGCAGGGGGGCGAGTATCGGACCCGCGCCGCGAGCATCTCACGCCAGTCCTCCGTCCTTCCCGCCCAGAGAGGGGAGATCTATGACCGGGGAGGCAACATCCCCCTCGTCCTGAACGTGGATTCCTTCGCACTGGACATCATTCCCGCGGAGCTTCCGGCCGAGATGCGGGATACCGTTTTCCTGAAGCTCTCCGTCCTGACGGGCAGGCCCGTGGACGAATTGAGGGAAAAGATTCCCTCCTCGTACTATCATCTCTACCAGCCGATCGAGGTTGTGGGCGCCGTGCCGTATTCCACCGTCGTAGCCGTGGCGGAAAGGTTGGACGAACTCCCCGGCGTCGCCTGGCACGCCAAGCCGCGCCGCAATTACGTAGAGACGGGATCCCTGTCCCACGTGATCGGGTATGTAGGGGACATCACCCGGGACGAGCTCAAGCTGCTTTTCAACCAGGGCTATCAGTCCGGGGATGTTCTCGGGAAGACCGGCATTGAAAAACAGTACGATTCCATACTGCGGGGCCGGGACGGTCGGGAGTACCGGGTGGTCGATGTGCGCGGACAGGGCATCGCGGGGGCCGAACGCTCCGTGGATCCTCCGGTCATGGGAAAGAATATCACTCTCACGATTGATCGCTCCATACAGGAATTGGCCGAGAAAGCCATGGGTTCCGTCGTCGTGCTCAAGCCCGCAACGGGAGAGATCCTGGCCCTCGTATCCTATCCCTGGTACAATCCCAACCTCTTCCTGGAGGCGGACGGCGGGAGGGCCTACTCCAAACTGCTCCAGGATCCGAATAAACCCCTCTTGAACCGCACGATACAGTCCGCGTATCCGCCCGCGTCGACGTTCAAGGCCGTTGTTACCGCGGGCATCCTCGAGGAGAACGCCTTCCCCACGGACAAGAAGGTGCTCTGTACCGGGGAGGTAGCTTACGGGGACCGGGTCTTCCGGTGCTGGACAAGGAAGCCGGGACACGGGCACCTGGATCTCAAAGGAGCTCTCGCCCAATCCTGCGACATCTATTTCTGGACCGTCGCAAGGGACTATTTGGGCATCGAGCGCCTCGTTTCCTACGCGAAGGAATTCGCCTTCGGGGAGGCTGCGGGCATCGATCTTCCCGGGGAGATCGACGGGCTGGTTCCCAGTCCCCAGTGGAAGGAGCGCAGGTTCCATGAGAAGTGGCTGGGCGGGGATACTATGAACCTGGCGATCGGCCAGAGCTACCTGCTGGTAACTCCTCTGCAGTTGGCCAACATGATGGCCATGATCGTGAACGACGGAGTCATCTACCGGCCGCACCTGTTGTCCGACGTCCGGGACCCCGTTTCCGGCGCCGTAATTAAGCGCGTTATGCCGGAAGTCCACCGGCAGTCCCGGATACGGCCGGAGACGTTCCGCACGATCAAGGAAAACCTCCGGGCCGTGATCACCGAGGGCACCGCGCGGTATCCTCTGGCCAACAAGGCGGTGCAGGTCGCCGGGAAGACGGGTACCGCGGAAGTGGGCCTGCCGGACCGATGGCATTCCTGGTTCGCGAGCTACGGCCCCTACGACGCGGAGAAACCCGAGGACGTGATCGTCGTGGTTACGATGGTGGAAGCCACGAATCCCTGGGAGTGGTGGGCTCCCTACGCGGCGAATATCATCTTCCAGGGTGTGTTCGCCAACCAGACCTACGACGAGGCCGTCCGAACCCTGGGCTTTT
>CAYTYG010000198.1:0-2648 GCA_964441515.1 uncultured Treponema sp. | reverse complement strand
GTAGAATGATCGCCCGCCTCCGGTCTCTGTTCGGCGACATCGACTGGTATATTCTGGCTGCCGCCCTGGTCCTCATGGTGGTAGGCATACTCTTCATCTTCTCGTCCGGCATGACGAGTACCGGCGTCTTGGTATCGAACGAGTACCTGCGCCAGATCGCCTGGGTCAGCCTGGGCTTGATCTTCCTGGTGTTGTTCATCATCCTGGATTACAAGCGGATCAAGGATTCCTCCCTGCCCATCTACCTGGCGATCCTGGTCGTCCTCGTATACACCCGGCTCTTCGGCCGCGTGGTTAACGGAGCGCGATCCTGGATAGGGATCGGGGAGCTGGGTGTCCAGCCCTCGGAATTCGCCAAGATCGCCACAATCCTGTATCTCTCCAAGTACCTCGAGAGCACCCAGCATGCCCTTTCGGACTTCCGGCGTTTCCTGGGCTCCCTGATGATCGTGGGCATCCCCATGGTCCTGATCCTTTCCCAGCCGGATTTCGGCACGACCCTCGTCTTTATACCTATCCTCATCTCCATGACCTACCTGTGCGGACTGGAAAAACGCTACATCGCCTTCCTGCTCTCCGCCGTGGCGCTGTCCCTCGTGCTCGTCGTGTTGCCGCTCTGGGAGCGGAACATCGCGGCGAGGCCCACGGGTTTCCTGTTCGTCCTCTACGAGGGGCCGTACCTCTACGGTATACTCGCCACGGGAACCGCCGTACTCGCGCTCTCCGTCTGGGGCTACATGGCATTCCGTAAGAAGTACTATTACTGGATTGCCTACGTGTCCCTCGTACTTATCCTGTCCCTCGCGGTATCCGTTGCGGGGCACAAGGTGCTCAAGGATTACCAGATCATGCGCCTGATCGTATTCCTGGATCCCTCGGTGGATCCCCGGGGGTCGGGTTGGAACATCCTGCAGTCCATAACCGCCATCGGGTCCGGGGGGCTCTCGGGACGGGGCTTTTTGCAGGGAACCCAGAGCCACTACCGGTACCTTCCCCAACAGAGCACCGACTTCATATTTTCCATCCTTTCCGAGGAATGGGGCTTTATCGGCGGCATCGTCATCTTCGGCCTCTACGGCCTCATACTCTGGCGCTCCCTTTCCCTGCTCAAGACCGTCAAGGACGCCTACGCCATCGGGATCCTGGCGGGGCTGTGCGGAATGGTTTTTTTCCATTTCGTTATCAACGTGGGCATGACCATGGGCATCATGCCGATCACGGGTATTCCCTTGTTTTTCCTCTCCTACGGAGGCTCCTCGCTCTGGACCGTCCTGATCGGGATAGGGCTTATCCTGGGCATCTCCGCCCGGAGGTACAGCTTCTGAACCGCATCGATCCCGTCGCGTCCCTGGGAAAGCGGCTTCTCCGCGCGGAAAAGCCAGTCCGGTACCTCGGGGGAGAGGAAGGCGCCGTCCGGAAGGAGGGAGACCTCTTCACCGTAGCCCTATGCTTCCCCGACCTCTACGAAATCGGGATGTCCAACAACGCCGTCCGTATCCTGTATTCCGCGCTCAACGCCCTCCCCACAGTCCGCTGCGAACGGGTCTTCGCCCCCGCGAAGGATTTCGAGGCCCTGCTCCGGGACTCTGGGCTCCCGCTCTATACCCTGGAGAACGGAATACCCCTCAGGGACGCGGACGTACTCGCGTTCTCCGTTGGCTACGAACTCTGCGCGACCAATATCCTTACGGTCCTGGACCTGGGAGGAATAACCTTGGACGCCCGGGACCGCGGACCGGACGAGCCGATCGTGATCGCCGGGGGGCCCGCCGTCACGAACCCGCATCCCTTGGCCCGCTTCCTGGACGCGGTGTGGATAGGGGAGGCCGAGGCCGGCTTCTTCCGCCTGGCGGAAGACCTGGCAATCAAGAAGAAAGCCGGCGCCTCTCGGGCAGATCTGCTGGGGCGCATGGAGACCGAGGAATCCTTCTGGATGAAGGGAAAGAAGGCCCTCCGGGCCGTCGACATGGACTTTCCCGGGCGGGAATACGAACTCCGGTTTCCGTGGCCCTCCCTGAAGCCCGTTCAGGACCACGGTACCGTGGAGATCATGCGCGGATGCCCCAACGGGTGCCGTTTCTGTCACGCGGGCTACTTCTACCGGCCCCAGAGGGTGCGCGAACCGGAACGCATATTCCGGGAAGTGGAAGATCTGGTGACCCGGTCCGGTTACCGGGAAATCACACTTGCCTCCCTATCCTCCGGGGACTACCCGGAGCTTCCCTCCCTGATCCGGGAGCTGAACCGGAGGTGGGCGTCCCGGAGGGTCTCCTTCCAGCTTCCGTCCCTGCGGGTCGAAAGTTTTACGCTCCCCGTCCTTGCGGAGCTTACCCAGACCCGCAAGAGCGGTCTGACCTTCGCAGTGGAAACACCGGAGGAGGCGGGGCAGCGATCCGTCAACAAGACCGCATCCCTGGAGAAGATACTCGCCATACTTGCGGAGGCGGGATCCCAGGGCTACAGGCTCGCTAAATTCTATTTCATGCTCGGGCTTCCCGTCGGGGGCTCCTCCGTTCCGGAGGAGCGTTCCTTGGTGGAGTTCCTTGGGAAGCTCCTTGCGGCGACCTCCTTACAACTGAACGTGAATATAGGGACGTTCATCCCCAAGCCGCATACGCCGCTGCAGTGGGAGCCGATGGCCGAGGTGT
>CAYTYG010000197.1:0-6238 GCA_964441515.1 uncultured Treponema sp. | reverse complement strand
ACCGTGCGCATAGCCCGAAGTATCGGAACCTACGACATATCCATCCTTCCCTACGAGGATTGCTGCGTCCTCTTTTCCCCGGAGCATCCCATCCTCCGGCCCCGGCTGGAACGGGAGCGAGAACGCTACAATTCCCTCGGTCTGGATGCCTTGCTATATAAGGCGGTCGAGGCGCGGGAGACCCTTACCATACCGTACGGTTCTTAAACCCCAATTCCAGCAGTTCCTACGGACAGCTTCCGGCCGGAACCTTCCGTATTTCTCCGAAGATCCTTTCCAAGCAATCATAGGGAAAGAAAAAAGCCGCCCCTAAGAGCGGCTTTCGATGGGAGTCGTGGCCCCGGGAATCCGTTAGAAACGAATCCTCGCGCCGAACTCCGCACCGATACCGACGCCGGGCGACGGTATCAGAGGGATGGAGAGGACGGGAGAGAGGAAGAGTTCGAGTTTGCGTACGGGCCAGAACTGAAGACCGAAGGGAATCCTCAGGCCGAAATCGAAGTCCCCGTTCGCGATGCCGGCAAAAAGCCCCGCACCCAGGAAGTAGCTGAGGCTGCCCCCGAGGCCCTCCGCGTCGATCACGTAATAGTCGACCGAAGCGCCGAAGCGTTCTCCCGCAAAATCGTACTGCAGGCCTACGACCGGGAAGCTCGCCCACTTGAGGGAGAGCCCTACCCCTCCGGAAAAGTTCCCGCTCGTACTGCCTATGGAGCCGTAGACGCCGAATCCGGTTAGTCCTGCAGGACCGGCCGCGAATACCGGGCTTACGGCCAGGAGTACCAGAGCCGCGACAAGCACAAAAACCTTTTTCATCGTGACCTCCAGGCTGTTATATGGAGTAGACTATAGCGCAAAAAAACGCTCCTGAACAGGAGACGGGAAACAACGAAATCCGGTTTCCACTATTCTCCCGCGGCCCGGCCCTCAGAAGGTAAAGCCCTGCGGGCTATCAGCCCGCAGGGTGAAAAAACATCCCCTAGGGGAGTCGAACCCCTGTTGGCGGGATGAAAACCCGCTGTCCTAACCACTAGACGAAGGGGACTCGTCGGACGTGCGCCGGGCTGCGCGCCGCAGGAACCATACAGAAAAAAACGCTCCAATGTCAAGGGAAGGTCACATCCGCAGACGGGACAGTACGAGGGACTTCATCTTCGAGGCCTGCTCGTTCTCGGGATCCAGCCGTAAGGCCGATTCGCAGTCCGCCAGGGCCTTGGGGAAATCCCCCAGATGGTAAAAGGCCTGGCTTCTCCGGTAAAGGGAATAAAAATGGTAAGGATGGATTTCCAGGGCCAGCTCGAAGTCCTTTACCGCGGAGGAATAATCCGCCAGAACGCTGTGCACTACGCCCCGGTAGTACGCCGCCTTGTAGGCCTGCGAATCCAGCTCCAGGGTCCGCGAAAAATCGCTCAAGGCTTCCTTGTACTTGGATTCCGAGAAGTAGGCCATGCCTCTGTGCTTGTGGATGAGTGCGGCGATCTCGGCCGAGGGTTTCCGGGACAATATGCAGGTATAGATACCGATCGCCTTCTTGTACTCGTTTCGGTTATGGGCATTCAGCGCCGAGAGGAGAAGCTCGTCCATGTTCGCCTCTCCCCCGGGATAATCGGAGCTGTCCGGCGCGAGGGAGCCCAATCCCGAGGATTCCTCCTGCCCGGGGAAAAAGGGTTCGTCGATGGACTTCTCGATCTTCCGCAGGAAACTGGTTCTGCGCTTGTCCAGTTCGTCCGTGAGCCGGTGCTGATACTCCCTCAGCTCCTGGAATATGATGTCCGAGAGAGTCAGGTTGGCGTTGAGCGCGGCCAGCTTCCGGCGCATCGGTTCGTCGTAGGGGTTGAATTCCGCCTTGTAGACCAGCTCATGCTCCACCTCGGCCCATGCGTCCTGGAGGATGGTTCGTACCTGTATCTCGCAGATATGGATATCCAGCTGTTTATGTCCGCGCTTGATTTCCGGCGGGATCTCTATGAGTATGTGCGTGGATTCGTACCCGAATTCCCGGAAGGACCGGTCCGCGCCCTTGCGCTCCACCTCGACCACCTTGAACCGCCGACCTATCTCGGATTCCGCCTTTTCCAGGTCTCCTATAAAGGGGCAAATGACCCTAAGGGCGATACTGTCGTTGATGGCGAGGGGCGGAGTGTCCCCGGACATCTTCGCCTGCTGTAAAAACTTGATCCGTTTCCGGAACCAGCTCGGGAAGGATTTCACCCGCTCCTTGATGGTCGGGTGTATTCCGGCTTCCTCAAGGCATTTCCGTACCCGGGTGCTCAAGCTGGAAAGCACCTCCTGGTACTCCGGCATCCTTTGCCCGTAGGCCACTTCCAACTCGGTCCGGTTGGGTATCCATTCGGTCGCATCCATATGCTGTGATGATAATTGGATGGAGAAAAAAAGGCAAAAGAAAAGAGCCGCCCTGCGGCGGCCCTTTTCTCTTTTTCCTGCCCCCGTTTACTTGGAGGGTGTGAACTCGGTCTTGGTCTCCTGCTTCAGGCTCTCGATGTAGCGCAGGACCTGGGAATTGCCGAAGCGCTGGCTCTCGACGCGTTTGCGCTCCGCTTCCTTGACGCCCACGATGCCCCAGATGGCCTCGTCGTCGATATCCGTGACGGGGTCCAGGATAGCCTTGTCGTAGAGTATCTTGACGTCCTTAATATAGGTTACGAAATCTCCGCCCTCGTGCGCGGCGTCCCGGGTGATCAGTACACCGCCCAGCTTAACGAAGGGAGATGTCTTGGGATAGAGCGGATAGATCCTCAGCTCGCGGTTGCGGACGTCGGCGACGTACTGCGGGTTGTCCCATCGCAGCTCCCGCCATCCGTCGAAGTTCAGGTATCCCATGAAAATGACCCGCTCGTTGGCGTCCTGGTCCCGGAGGATGAGGGACAGGCCGTGGGGGAAGTTGAGTCCCTTGACCGTGACCGCCACGGACTTGATGACCCCTACGTTCTTGACGACCCCCAGGGCGGTCTGGATCTTGCTCTCGGCGTTGTACGTTCCCTCGAAGCGAGACATGCGGGCGTTCACCGGGTCCTCGGAAGAGCCCCCCGTGCGCGGGGTGATCGTGCCGTCGTCCGAGATGTCGGCCTTGGGCTCGAAGGATGGAATTTCGAAGGGCGGGGTGATCCGGGCCCAACTGTTGAAGGGCTCCAGCGGGAAATTGACCCGTATGCCCAGGACCGTCTGGCCGGCGAACTGCTTGGCGTCCTGGGTTACGGTAGCTTCCCGGGTGTAGGAATTAGGCACGGTGATAGGGGATCGGGAAGAGGACGCGAGAACCACGGACCAGTTGGGGATGGCCAGGGAGGTTCGCATCTGATCGACCTGTTCCTTAGTGTAACTCGCTCCCGCAGTGGAAGAGAAATCTATCATCGTCTGTCGGTTCTGGAGGAATTTACCCTCGTTCACCGGATCCTGGATGATGTCGGCTTTCAGGAGGGAGAAATCGATAAGGACAGCTTCGTCCGCGAAAGCACCGAAAGCGCCTGCAAAGAGAAGCGCCACGGCCACGATGAGGAACTGCCTTCTCATTAACGTGCTCCTTTCATATTTGGCATGCGTCAGAATGAAGTAATTACTTGGAATTATAGCTGTGCAAAATGCTTTGTCAATTATTTTTACTTTTTTTTGGAGTCCGCCGGGCCGGCCGGAACGGGAAAAGAGGGTTCCCTTCCGTCTATCGTCAGCACGACGCCTCCTAGGGCGGGGAAATTGAACCTCAAGGTCCTCCTCACGGCCCACAAGCCTATCTCCAGGGGCGGGTTTTCCGCGAACACGGCGTCTACGGAGAGGTCCAGATAGATTCGTCCTTTCCGGTACAGGGTTTCCTGCACCCGGGTGCCCCGGGGAAGGGCGGGAAGGAACCTGTAGTCCCCGGGCCCCAAGAGGAGTTCCTCCACCAATATCCTCGCGCTCTCCTCCAGCCCGTCCTTTCCGGGAAGGACGGCGCGCGGCTCCCCAGCCAAGGCCAGGTTCCCGGCCTGGGGGAAAAAGAGGACGGCGGCCCGGGTGGGCACGGGCCGGAGAAGCCATAGAGCCAGGGAAAGGAGGAAGCTTGCAGCCAGAAGGCTGGACCAGAGCGCCCGGGGGGCCAGCAAACGCTCAAGACTCGAGATAAGCCTTTTTTTCAGTTCGGGATTCATGGAGAAGCGGATCCTTTTCTTTTCTCGAAGTATTCGACGAAATCGACGATGCCAGTATATATGCCGTCCCCGAGCTTCCGCAAGTGATCCCCGCTCACCAGTAGGGAGGCGTCGGCCGCGTTCGTGATGAACCCCAGAAGCACGCTTTCGGTGGTGAACTCCTCCTCCATCATCGCGTTCAGGATTGGAAGGATCTCCGCGTCCGTCTCCGGAAGCTTCCGGTCGTCCACCACTTTTCTGCGGTAATCCGGGTTGAGGTACCAGACTTCGTAGCCCCGCGCGTTCTTGTTGAAGGAAGCGTTCGCGTGGATGGAGACGTAGATGACCGCATCGTTCTTCCCGAGTTCCAGGGAATTCGCGATGTCCACTCTCTCTTCCAAGGTCGGGTATACGTCGGTTTCCCTCGTCATGAGAATCTTCCGGTCCGGCCAGCGCTCGGCCAGCCTTTCCCGCACCCGCAGGGCCACAGTCAAGGCTATATCCTTCTCTATAACCCGGCGCTTTTTCCCCTCCAGCACGTGATCCGCGACGGCGCCGGGGTCCTTGCCCCCGTGCCCCGGGTCTATAAGGATGGCCGCTATATGAAAATGGGAATTGCGCTCCTCCGCCATCCTCGAGAACCAGGCCGCGACCGCCGAAGCCGCCGCTTCCGTCAGGTACGGAACCCCGTTCCGCACCTCGACAGGATCCGTTCTCAGCAGATCCCGGCCGTCCAGTACGAGCCAGGGGAACCCGGTCCGGAGGGCGGCGTGGAATCCCTCCCGTTCCAGGTAGCCCGTTTCCGTCAAGGGATCCCATACGAGCCGGGCGCCCATACGGGCCGCCGCAGACGCCAAGGGCGCGGCGGCGGCCGCGGTGCCGCCCTTTCCGGCTGCTTTCGGGTCCCCGGGGCCCGGAGTAACCCCCTGGGCGCCGAGCGGGGCAAGAACGAGTCCGTATATCAAGATCGAAGCCAGGATTCGCCGCACCCGTCCTCCCTAGGGCGTACCGCGCCTCAGGCTGTCCACCGCGTAGACGGCACCCTGGTACCCGCCCCGAAACAGGGCTTTCCAGAACCGTTTCCCCAGTACGGCGTCCGGACGTACGTCGCCGTCCGCCCGGAAAATCCCGGTGAGCCGCTCCACCAGCTCCAAGGATTCCGCGATCGTCCTCCCCTGCCAGTCCCGTGCCTGTTCCCGCTCCGCCCCGGGAAGGGGTGAATACGCGATCCGCGCATCGTTCCCGGGGCCCTTGTCCGGGATCCGGTCCTTCATTGCCTCGGCCGACCGGAGAAGCTCATCCGGAACGGAAAAGGCGTTCGGAGGCCATGTGCTTCCGTCGGGGTTCGGGATCCTTCCTTCCCCCTCCAGGAAGGCATCCGTCTCGATATTCCGCGGCTCCAGGCGAATGAGAATGCGGCGGGCGGCGCCCTCGGAGGCTGCCACCGCGGAAGCCCTGTCCGGGGCCTGGGAGATGACGTTGCCGCACTTCTCGACGTTGTTGGAGGGAAAGACCACCCGGCCCCCCCCTTCGACACGGAAAAAAACGTCCTTGACGTAGGGTTCCAGGAGGGCTTCCCGGCTTCCCGCGACGGAGGACACGATCCCGGGTATGGAGATGAAAGCCCTTTCCGCGGAAACCCAGTTCCGGGTAGGCTCCGTCCCCCGGGGAGCCAGCCCGGCCGCGATGTCCAGGGCGCCGGCCACCGGCTCCGCGCCGGACGCGTAGGGATAGGTCCACCCGGACATGTAGCCCCCGGACAACCGGGCGGCGATCTCCCCGACAAAGGCCCCTCGATCCGTCAGCTTGATGTCGCCCTTAGCGGCTCCGTTCCGAATGCCCAGCGCCCGGATTCCAGCCTCGAAGACGCGCAGGACCTCCGCGACGTCCTTTTTCGGGAAATTCGTTGGCATGGTATGCCCCATCTCCACGAAATAGGGCGAGAAGGTGACATGCCGATCCGCTATCCCGCAGAGTATGATCTTACCATCGTACACGAGGGCGTCCAGGCTGAACTCGGGGCCCTCCATGTACTCCTCTACGATGGCCCGGCCCGTACGGGAGTGGCCCAGGGCGTCCTCGACCGCAAGGGCCAGATGTTTCCCGTCCCGAACCATCCG
>CAYTYG010000196.1:5532-6304 GCA_964441515.1 uncultured Treponema sp. | reverse complement strand
AATATAGGGAACCTGACTCTCTCCCGGCAGGTCCAGGACGCCATAGCGGAGGGCAAGTTCCGCGTCTGGGCGGTGTCGACGATCGACGAGGGCGTCGAGGCCCTGACCGGCATGAGCGCGGGGATACCGAACGAGAAGGGAGAGTTCCCCCCGGATTCCTTCAACGCCCGAGTGCGCAGGGAACTGCGGCTCATGGCCCGGACGATCAAGGCATACATGGGTTAACGGATGATATGTAAACAGCCCATTAACAATATAGGAGTTCTAGGGTATCCTAGAACGGAAGAACGCCAATCCAATAAGTATGGAAGGTCTTGACCATGGCTGCGAATGAACTGGTTGTAGACGTTGCTAAGATAAAGAAAGCGGTCCACAGCGCCATCCCCCTCACCATCACGACGTACACGCTTCCGCACGAGATAGAGATCTATCTGGAGGAAGTGCTGGACGTCTTCCTGGGCGAGCTGGGACAGAAAAAGCTGAAGGACTACCTGGTGTACTGCCTCCGGGAGCTGGCCGTGAACGCGAAGAAGGCCAACACGAAGCGCGTCTATTTCGATTCCCGCGGGCTGGCCATCAACGACCCCTCGGACTACGAGGAGGGGATGAAGTCCTTCAAGCAGGACACCCTGGAGAACATAGCCTGGTACCTGGCCAAGCAGAAGGAGAAGGGCTATTACATCAAGGTGGTCCTGCAGGCCAAGGGTTCCAACGTAGTCCTGGAAGTCCGGAACAACGTGGAAATCAACCGCACCGAGTACGTCCGGATCCA
>CAYTYG010000196.1:4907-5522 GCA_964441515.1 uncultured Treponema sp. | reverse complement strand
GGAGGAAGCCCTCCAGCAGGTCCTGGACCCCTCGGAGGGAGCGGGCCTGGGGCTGGTGATCCTGGTGCTCATGCTGAAAAAGATCGGCCTGGACGAGGAGTGCTTCGACATCCGGGCCGAGAACGGGGAGACCCTGGCGCGCATCACCGTGCCCGTGGAGGCCACCCGCATCGAGACCCTTTCCAAGCTAACGGACGAGATCGTCAAACAGATCACGAGCCTGCCCCACTTCCCGGACAACATCGTCACGGTGCAGAAGCTCCTGGCGAACCCCAAGAGCGAGATGGTGGACATAGCGCGCCACATCTCCACGGACCCGGCCATGACCGCGGACCTCCTGAAGCTCGTGAACTCCGCCCAGTTCATGCTGCCCAAGCGGGTGGACAACATCGTGGACGCCGTGAAGCTGGTGGGACTGAAGGGCATACGGAACCAGCTATACTCCTACGGGGCCCAGAAGATCCTGGGCGACGAATCCGACACCAAGCGCAAGCTTTGGGAGCATTCCTACCGCTGCGCGTACTACGCCTACAACCTGGCCAAGAACTTCAAGCCGGGACAGCGCAACCTCCTGGACGACGCCTACGTGGGCGGCATGCTCCACGACATGGGCAA